>JAGLJD010000001.1 GCA_023142625.1 Candidatus Parcubacteria bacterium
ATACACCTGTTACATTATTTGGCGTAGATACTGTAAAAAACGAATTAGTAGATTGATTAATTTCAACCTTACCTAAAGCAAAATTTGCTGGGGTTACTGTTATTGACATACTTTATTAATTAAATAAAATTATTTTTTTAATATTATTTTTTATCTTTCTTTGGGAATAGTGTATCTAAAGTAATAAAATAAAATATTTTTCTGATAACCTCAAAAACTAAAGCGGTTATTGCAATAATAAGAATTGACCAAAATATCGCATGTCCATAGGTAATCACATTTACTTTCTTTAATTTTGCATTAAAGATATTTGAACCTGTATCAAGTAGTACTTGGGTTGACGATTTTAATAAACCACAACCTTCTGTTGCGACTGTCATTACGCTCCAATCATTTGGAGCCTGACTTGAACGCCAATTTTCAGGATCAGGTACTTCGGCATACCGATTAACAAAAATATTTTTGTCTTGATATGCAAAAAAAGTTTCCTTATTCCCAAAATGGCACTTTACTTCAAAATCAGTCTGATGATTACCTACTGAATCAAAATTACTATAAACAGTTATTAAAGAAATCAACAAAAAGAAACCAATGTAAATTACAATTAATAATCTATAATACCATTTAGATCTTAATGTAGCTTTAGTCATACATTAGATTAACACAAGCAATTAACTTTTATAAATCAGCACTCTAAAATTAAATAGGCTTAGGCATCGTTGCGATAACTTTATTTCGTTTTTTATAAGAATAAATGATAAGTTTGATAAAAATAATATTTTTTTCGCAATAAAACGATTATAGAGCCTAAATGCTAATTACTTGTGTTAGTCTATTTAGTTTAATTATAAGTTTAAAAATCATTTTGTTTAAAATTTTTAACCTTTCATCGCCTTGATTTCGCTTAATAGGATATTTTCGACTAGAATTCCGCGCTGATAAAAAATGCGTTCCAGTTCCTGCTTTAATTGCGTTTCAACCTCGTCGCGCATAAAAGATATAATGTCCCTTAAATCATATTTGGAAGAAATTAAACGGACACGGCTTCTCACGGTCGGGCGGATAATTTTTTCAACAAACTCCTCCCCGATATTCTGCCAGATATGCGGGATTTGATCGACATCAAGCCGAAGCAGTATTGTCCCCTCAATCAATGCCGTTTTGCCGTCCTTTGACACAATTTTAATAGGCTCGTCGCCCATTAATTTTATTTTTCTAATATCAAAAGTGCCGCTAATATTGTATTCTAAAGTCTGCGTGTTAAAAAGTTTCGCTTTCTGCCAAAAAGGAACTTTCAGGTGCAGTCCAGGTCTTAATACTTTTTTTAAAACCCCCCGTCCTAAATCATATACGCAAGCGACATACCCTGGCGGAACCTTGATAAAAAACCCTTTTAAGACATCCTCCATTACAAAGGAATACATCATTTTGTCTATTTGTTCAGACATAAAATATAATAATTTAAAAATCAAAATACAAAAACTCTGTCACAATGAATTCCATCCCATGGCTGGAATTTATTGTGACAAGTTTATTTCGCATCTTTAAACTTTAACGCTTTGATAAATAATCTTAATATTATTGATACAATAATGGTAAAAAAAATAGATGTCAAGATAAAAATTGATTTTACGGACGGCAAAACAGCTAAAATCGCAAAAGCGCTTAACGGAAATAAAAAACTAAAAGCAACATCGGATTTGGTTAAAATATTTTTTATTCTCCTCTGTGTTAAAAAAATTTCTAAAAACAGAATAATGCCGACCAATACGGCTAAATATAAATTTCGCTCTCCTAAATTAATACCTAAAAAACTCAGATTAATAAAATCTGGCTTGATAATATTCAGATACAGATCGTCCAGTTTATTATTAATTCCTCCTAAAAAAACTTGGTAAAGCGCCACTAAAACTATACCCTGAACAGCCAGCATTATCGCCTTCGCCCACGGCCTGATCTTATACTTTTTCATTACCCGCCTTATCTCCTCTTTTGCCTTTTCCTGATCATATTGATAATCTTTATTAATAACGGCAACTTCTTGATTTAAAAACTCATAGCGAATTTTATTCCGCTGGGCAAAAAACGAAAAAGGCAATAGGAAAATCCTTAAAATAACGGTTAAATAAATAACCGCTAATCCTAAACTGTAAATATCATTATGCTGATAAAGTATAATCAATAAATTAAACAGCGGCTGATATAAAAAACTGTGCCAAATATCTAAAAACATAAATTCTGTAAATTATTAAAACCCTACTTCTTTCCATTCTGGCAATGCCGGACACGGCTGAATTTTTAATTGATTAGAATCGGTAGTTTCTAGTCCAACTTCCAGCGGCTCAACTTCCAGAATATAATAATATGTTCCGCCTGGAGTAAAGCCGTCCGAATTAATTTCTCTATAATAATATCTCTTATTAGTTAAATTATAACATTTAAGCTGGCTTCCGCTTCCGTCGCAGAAAAAACTCGCGTCGCAATCCGTATGGCAGCAATTATCAGCATCAGCGCAAAACAGATTATTATCACTATCGCAATTTCCAGCGCCTGCTCCATCGCTTATAGTAGAAAAACCGCCGCATCCTCCGTCCGCGCTATAATCAACACAGCGGCAGGCAGACAAAGTTTCTTCTAATGTTTCTTTCGGCGATGTTTTTATTCCGCTGTAAACTTCATAAGCGGTAGCGTTTTCTTTAAATAAATAATTTTCGCTTCGTTTCCACTTTAAAGATATTTTTTCACAACTTAACAGATCTTTTTGCAAAACAGACGGACCAGGCGGACATTTTGGAGTTTGAACCGTAATAAATGATGTAGTCGCGCTGCCAGCCGGATTCCATGATACTATTTTCCAGCAATAATCATTCTCTTCATTTAATCCTAAGGAGTCAGTATAACTTCTTGCGACATTTTGGTTAGAAGGCGATAAATTGCCGCTAATATTGATATAATTTACGCATCCAGCATCATCTGCGCGATAGGCTTGAAAATAAAATTCTCCCGCGCTTTCATCTGAGCCGTCTCCTATATAACCGATATCAGTTCCATCTGTCCATGTCAAGGTTACATCCTCGCAATTTATAGCTCCAAAACCAAAATTTTGAGCCGCCATAGGCGTATTGCCGCAAATTTTAACAGTATCTCCTATTAAATCAGTAGAAGTGCTAACACCGCCCCAGCCAACCGACTTAACATCATAAAAACAGTCTTCTCCGATATATTCTTCTGATAAATGAGCGATATAAGTTATGCTGCTTGTTGTATAAATTATGTCGGAATTATCAGGATCGTAATTGTTATAGCCAACCTCATCAATAGTGCTGTCATAATCATAACCATCGCCACAATCTTTCCAAATTATATATTGAAAAGTATTGGCTGTCCTGTCCCAATCCAACACCATAGAAGCCCCGTCAATAAAACTAATAATGCAATTATTGCTGTCGCAATCAGCATTTTCATTGCACGCCTCACCGTCGTTTGCTCCTCCGTCGCAATACCCGTAACAATCCGTCGCGACTAAAAAATTTCCAGGAATTTCAGGAACTGCCCCACAATCAGGCGCAGTAATTTCATTAAGATCAGATTCGTTAAATCCGCCAGACCCAATGCCGATTAAATAATATTTATATTGAACATTAGCCACTATATCCGAATCAACTCCTTTAGAATCCGTTCCAATATAATTATAGGAATTAAAACTGTCTTGACTATCTAAAATGTCAAGAACATTCAATCTAGTTCCTTGATCGGTTCTCCAAATTTCATAATAATCAGTATTATTGTCTTCAGGCTGCCTGTTCCATTTAATTTCTATATACGGCTCTCTCGGTGAACTATTATCGCATTCGCCAGTAATAGAGCTTATAATCGGTTTTAACGGTGTGTTATAACAAACAACAGGCGTTGTTGTTGAAACAGTATCTGAAATATTATAACTGCCATTATTACCTCGAGATATAACATAATAATTATAAATTGTGTCTAATGACACTATTGTGTCAGTATGATTATAGGTCAAAGAATCGTCGTCGGTTATATTAAATATAAATCCTTTATTTATTTCATATAAATCATAAGAATTAGCATCATCAGAATCGCTCCATATTATCTTAATTTCCGGCTGATCTTCATTGCAGTTCGGAATCGGCTCTTCTAAAGTAGGCTTTGTCGGAGCGTCGCAATTTGGAATTCCTAAACTTATCGGGTTTGAGTCAACGCCGCTAAAAATCGGATTTTTCGGATTTGACCTTAAAATAAAAGAATAGGTATTGCCTTCAAAAAATTCGCCTAATATTTTTTCAAAATCAATATATTCTTTCTCGTCGCTTAAAATATAATTCTCGGCTGTTGTTGAAGTTGAACTTCCGTCAATTAAAACTTCATAATCGCTTACACTGTCAGGAAAAAAATCATACCATTTTAAATTAGCAAAAGCGTCTATTCCGCCAAAACCGTCCGGCTCGCAGCGCGCTTCGCTCTCTATTAAAACCGCGGCAAACGGATTGCAAGCGCTATTTGGGTCATTAAAAAATATATTGCCGCTTGTTCCTTGGGCGCATCCGCCTAAATTACAAGCTTTAATATAATAATCAAAACTGTTTCCTAAATAAACCCCTGTTGCTGCGTTAATAATATTATAGTCTTTATAAGAATTAGTTGTAGGCGATAAATAATTCAATTCTCCTTTTTGATAATTAGCTAAAATTTCCGAACCGCTTAAACCGCGATTTAAAATTCTTACTTCGTCAATAAGACCTTTAAAATAACTAAAAGAAAAATTCACATAAAATTTGCCTAAAACAAGACCTAAATCAGAACTTCCTATAGTGCCAGTGCTTGTATTGGCTTGTTTTATTCCATCTACATAAAGATAATTTACTCCATTTCTGCGAACTACGACAACATGATGCCAATTTTCATCTGTATAACTCACATCAGAATAGATTAGACTATATGAACCACTAGAACTATCCATAAGATAAAAAGCGAACTTATTATTCCAAGCTTTAAGCAATCCATATCCATTATATGGACTATATCTTAATTTACTTACAATACCCTGCCAAGTTCCGTTCGCGGTG
>JAGLJD010000010.1 GCA_023142625.1 Candidatus Parcubacteria bacterium
TGTCATAATTTATTAAAGCGAGAGGATGAATTTTAATATAACTGTTAATAATAAATTCCTCGCGCGCCAAGCCGACCCCGTCGTTCGGAATAAACGATCTGGCAAATGCAGTTTCAGGGTTTCCAAGATTAAGCATTATTTTAGTTTTCGGCTTTTTCATTTTTGCCAAGTTGTGGCGGACAATTTTGAATTTCAAAATTCCGTTATAAATATACCCTTTTTCTCCTTGCGCGCAGGAAACAGTTATCGGCTGGTTGTTTTTTAAAACTTTTGTCGCGTTGCCAGCGCCGACCACGCATGGAATTCCAAGTTCGCGCGATACGATAGCCGCGTGGCAAGTTCTGCCGCCATTATCAGCAACAATAGCTGACGCTATTTTCATAATCGGCACCCAGTCAGGGTCTGTCATTTTAGTGACCAAAACCTGCCCTTTTTTGAATTTTTTTATTTCGCTCGTATTTAAAATAATATTCGCCTTGCCAACGCCGATTTTAGATCCGACAGACGCCCCGACTGCGATCGGTTTTTTGTTTTCTAAAAGTTTGAATTCTTCCAACATATTCGCGTCTTTCTGCGACTGCACTGTTTCTGGACGCGCCTGCACGATATATAATCTGTTTGTCTGCCCGTCTTTTGCCCATTCAATATCCATCGGCTTTTTATAATGTTTTTCAATTTGAACCGCCCAGCGCGCTAAATGCAAAATTTCTAAATCCGTGACGCTGAATTTTTTTTTATCACTCTCTGAAACTTTAATATCTTTTACAGGGCTGTTTGGATTGTTTGTGTAGACCATCTTAATATTTTTATCACCCATAGATTTTGACAGAATTGCTGGAAACTTCTTTTTTAATGTCGGCTTAAAAACATAAAATTCATCTGGCGTTACTTTGCCCTGCACGATATTTTCCCCTAAGCCGTAAATTGAATTTATTAGAACAGCGTCTTTAAATCCGGTTTCCGTGTCAATTGAAAACATTACGCCGGAAGACGACAGATCTGAGCGAACCATTTTTTGCACCCCGATTGACAGCCCGACTTTAAAATGATCAAATTTTTTTGTCTGGCGATACACAATCGCTCTGTTAGTAAATAGGGAAGCAAAACACTCTTTACAGGAAGCAAGCAAGTTTTGCTCGCCACTGATATTTAAAAATGTTTCCTGCTGTCCGGCAAAAGACGCGTCCGCGAGATCTTCGGCTGTTGCCGAACTTCTCACAGCCACATCGGTTAATTTCGCTCCGTAATTTTTGCTTAATTTTTTATACGCTTTAATTATCTCTTTTTCTAAATCTTTAGGCATGTCGGAATTGAGCATCAGTTCCCTTACTTTATGCCCGCGATAATAAAGATTGTCAATATCTTTAACATTTAAGTCTCTTAAGATAATTTTAATCCTGTCCTGAATCCCTGCTTCTTCTAAAAAATAATGATAAGCGTCGGCTGTAATCGCAAAGCCGTTCGGAATATTGATTCCTTTTTTAACAAGCTTGCTGAACATTTCGCCGAGTGAGGCGTTTTTTCCGCCGACTATCGGCACATCGCTGATTTTAATGTCTTTAAACCAGACAATAAAAGGATTTTTTCTCATAGTTTTAAAATTGTATTATATTTAGTTAATGTGTAAAAATTATTTATTTATAAATTTGATGAATATGGCAATGATTTAATATAATTTTCCATAAACTTAAAATCTGGCTCTCCATTTTCATCAATTGGTAAGAATAATTTTTCTTCTTTAATCCTTGTTTGAGATCTTTTTCTTCCAAAACCATACCTGAATACCTGTAAATTTAATATTGAAGTTAAGAATAAAGCTATTTTTTTATTTAACACAAAGTTTATCGGTTCTAAAATTTCAACATGATCTGAACCAACAAATTTAGCCTCTTGATAAAAGGCTTTTCCGTCAGTAGCACTATCAATCGTTATAATATTTCCATTTTCAGTATATATATTTGAAGTACAAGCGACACCATTATTTTTGTTGCTTGTTGTTACATATAAATATTCACCGTAAGATATTTCATTTTTTGTATAACTTTTTTTTGACCCTCTAACACTAAATAATTCCGATAAATCAAATTCCCTAAATTTATTTTTTTCTATTTTAATTGAAACATTATTTACTGATTCATTGTTTAAATGGTTGCTAGTGAAAAGATCTAATAATGACACTTCATCTAACTTTTTTTCAAGTAAATCTAGTTTTAATTTAACGGAAAAAATAGAGTGTTCTTTAACGCTTTTTTCAAAAATCTTTTTTGATAAATTATCATAATTTGTTTTTGAATGGGCTTGAATTATCCACTCATCGTTTCCAGTTATTTTTTTATATACTAAATTTATAAAATCTTCATTTTGTTCGGGGTGATTAAGTCTTTTTAACAAATCTTTTTTAATACCATTCCACTTGCTTAAAACATCTGTCCTGCCTTTGTTCTTTGATAAAACAAATCCATCATCTTTCAAATCATAAAAGACAACCTTGCTATTATTATGAGGTTTGTTTGTTTCAAAAACTGCAATTGCCGTATGGGTTGACGCATTTGGTTGAAACAACTCACTTGGCATATTTACAACATACTTCAACGAGTGTTTTGACAAAATCCTATCTCTATCTATATCGTCTTTGAAATAAGCAGAAAGTGGAGCAATAATAATTCCATACCTGCTGCAATTATCTAACATTTTTTCTAAAAATTGAATTTCCTTTTTAGTAGGATTTGATTTATTATCTTTTCCGCCATACGGAGGATTTACAAATCCTATCGTAGGCTTGCTTGGCAATTTATTTAAAATATTTTTTGTTTTATCTGAAAAAAAATCTTCATTAAAAATTTGAGATTTTCCATCTCCCCTAAAAAGCATATTAGAAATTGCTAAAGAATACATTGTGCTACTTTTTTCAAATCCAATAAGTTGTTTTTGTTTTATTTCATTTTTCCTTTTTTCCTTATCATGCAAACTAGATTTATCAATTTCATTAACAAGTTTATTCATTCCTGCAATTAAAAATGCGCCTGTTCCGCAAGCTGGATCAAAAATTACATCATTTGTTTTTATGTCAATTAAATCTGTAAATAAAGTTGTAATATGATTTGGCGTCAATACAATCCCCTTTTTCACATTTGTTATCCCTGCATATCTTAAAAATTC
>JAGLJD010000100.1 GCA_023142625.1 Candidatus Parcubacteria bacterium
GATATAATGGATTTATAAATAACAAATTTAATCTTAATCAAAAAAATATGAAGTATCTAAAAACAAACTGGCTCATCAAACATTCTATCACTGTCTTTTCCTGCGTCTTGATCATTGTTTTGGGAATAGCGGCTTTAACTCACGCTGATCCGGTGACAACTTCCATCGGAGAGAATATCAGTACGAATAGTCTGACCGCGACGGGATTGACCGTGGATACGGATACGCTTTATGTTGACAATACGAATGATCGGGTGGGGGTTGGGACGATTACGCCAACCTACGCTCTATCTTTGGAGACAGGAAAATCTTTTGGTTTAGGGACTACGCAATGGAACAGCGGAGACGAAATTGACGGAACAAAAATAAAAGACGCGGATTACGGCGATATTGTGATAGATGTCGCTGGTGATTGGCAAGTTAGCGAAGGAGAGGTTGATCACGGAGGGTTTCTCGGCTTAACAGACGATGATCATACTCAATATCCTCTGCTTGCCGGACGAGCTGGAGGCCAAACTTTAATCGGCGGAACAACAACCACGGCTGACCTTACTTTACAAACAACTTCCGCCACAGGAGAAGCTGGGGCTGATATGCATTTCTTGGTTGGCGATAACGGAGGGACAGAGGCAATGACGATTTTGAATAATGGGTATGTGGGGATTGGGACGAGTAGTCCTTCTCAAGAATTAGACCTAATCGGCGACTTTGAATTAGAAATGACCACTTCTGCTGATACGGGAGTGATTTATAAAGGAGCGAATAGGTTTATACATAATTTCCAACCCGCTGGGGCGACTGGAGCAAACACTTTTGTTGGAGTTAATGCAGGGAATTTTACGATGGCGATAGATGGGAGTGCTGTTCACGCAAGTTATAATCTGGGGGTTGGGTATTATGCTTTAAATAGTCTTACTACTGGTAACTCTAATATGGCTTTGGGGCGATATGCTCTTGTCGCAAACACTTCTGGTGGCACTAATGTAGCTATCGGGCGTGATTCTCTACGCTATACCCAAACAGGCGATTCAAATGTTGCTATAGGTAAAGACGCAGGATTAGGAGTATCAGGCAATTCTTTTCATAGAAATACTTTAATAGGATATAAGTCAGGTTTCGCTCTCCAGACAAACGCCAACAATAATGTCCTTCTCGGTTATCAAGCAGGAAACAGCATCACTACTGGAACAGATAATATTATCATCGGATATGATGAAGACACCCCAACGGCAACGACAAGCAATCATTTGAATATCGGAGGGTTGATTTATGGAGATTTGAGCGGGGGGAATGTGGGGATCGGGACGGCGGCGCCGGATACAGAGTTTGAAGTTGACGGAATAATACAGACAACTCCTACTGCTTCCAGAACTTGCGATGCAGCAGCACAGGGCGGAATAATGTATGACAGCGACGACAATCATTTTTACGGATGTAATGGTTCTGCCTGGGTGCAGTTAGATAATTAATAATCAATACAGGCATCAATCCACCAGTCGCAGACACGACATTTAGTTGGAATATCGGAAGTTATTAGAATGGAGATAGGAATCAAAGAACAAAAACCCCGATTGCTCGGAGGTTAATAATAATTCTGTTTTATTTTACCGCCACATCCAAAAAGGCACAGCAAAAATAGTTTTATTACCTATTTTAAATTGTTCAAATTCGCCTTGCCAAACAATAAAACCATTACTGGCTTTCGGAAATATTTTATAGAACGCTTTAAAATTATTTATTTTTTTCTGATTGATCTTGCTGGAATAAGTTATTTCAATTGGAATGATTTTTTCAGAATTTGAAATTACCAAATCAATTTTATGGTCTTGATAATCGCGCCAAAAATTAATGGCGGGCGCGCGATTGTCATTGGCAAAACAAGTTAGCAGATTATTAACAATGATATTTTCAAATACAAAACCGAGGCGATCTGAAACATTAAGCTGATCAAGAGAATAAATTTTTCTGTAATAATTGGTTAAGCCGTGATCAAAAAAGTAAATTTTTGGATTTTTAACAGTTTGCTTGGATTGCTTAACAAAAGGATAAAGAGGGCTGATAAGAAAAGTTTCCCGAAGAATGTAAAAGTATTTTTTCAGGGTTATCCGTTGAATGCCGATGCGGGAAGCTAAAGCGGAAAAATTAAGAATTTGCGTATCCCGAGATAAAAAAGCGTTAACTGTTTCTGAAAAAAGACTTTCATCCCCAACTTGTTTTAGTCCTCTAATGTCCCGTTCTATATAAGTGGCAAGATAATTGCGCAGAGTTTCAGATTTTTTTTCTTGGCTTTCCATTAAAAATATTTCAGGCAAGCCGCCGGAGATGAGATAATTATTCCAGTAAAAATTTAATTTTTCTTTTTCGGGAAAAATTTCAGACTGCAATTTGAGATATGTTTTATAAGTAAGATCCGTTTTAATAAGCTCTTTAATAAAAGAACAGCTATGCAAAGGAATAATTTTAGAGACTATCTCTCGCCAGCTCAACGCGGAAAGATAATAAAAACGGATCCGCCCCGCTAAAGTTTCAGCTGATTTTTTAAAAAGCGTTAAAGAAGAAGAGCCAGTGATAATAATTTTAATTTTTGTTTGATGGTCATCATAAAGAATTTTTAAAATATCAAAAATTTGCGGCAGTTTTTGGACTTCGTCAAGAAAGATGTACTTTTTGGAAGATAACTCGCTTATTGGTTCTCCGAAAAATTGTTCCGCTTTTTGCAAAAATTTTTTAGGGCTTTTGGCAAGTTCGGTTCGCAATTCAGGATCATCAAAATTTAAAAACAAAATGTCTTTTTTAACAACTCCTTGCGATTTCAAATTATCAATAAGTTTTTTAACAAGAGTTGTTTTTCCTGTTTGACGCGGACCTATCAGAACTGAAATGTATTTTTCTTTAAGACTATCTAATAACAATGAGTAAGTGATTCGTTTAATAATTTTATTCATAATTTCGTATTAAGGTTTATACAATTTTATTAAGAATATTGTATATGGTAATTATATAGTTTATTTATATAATTGTCAATACTATTAAATATGGAAAACCATTTGACTAAATCAATAACAATTATAAAAAAATTAAATCAACCATTATGTTTAAAAAACAAAAAAACTTCCTCTTCAACATCCCCGCAATCCTCCTTTGCGTGATGATCGTTTTCGCGTCCGCCTTTTTTATTAAAGCGAGTTCCGGAACCCAAGTCCAATTCACCGCGGAGACGATCATCAGTCTCTCGGGAATAAGCGACGGAGACTTGTCTGTTCGGACAAATTCAGAGTGCGCTTCATTAACCGTCAGCGGAGCAGTTTTAACAATCACGGATATTCCGATCGCGAATAATTTTATTCTCAAAACAACTTCCCATGATAACGGATTAAAAATAGTTCCTTCTATCGGTGTTCTGGATTTAACTTTGGACAGCGGCAATATTTCAGCAAACAATATCACCCAGTGGACATTGAACGGTTCAACGGGAACAACGGTCGCGCA
>JAGLJD010000101.1 GCA_023142625.1 Candidatus Parcubacteria bacterium
TTTTTGTATCCTTAATAATGTATCCGCTTTTTTCTATCTCTTTTCGCAACCTGTCCGCTTCCGCCCAATTTTTTTCCGCTCGCGCTTCTTTTCTTTTAATAATTAAATTTTCTATATCTTTTTCTATAAACTCATTCTTTATTACTTTTGTCATTCTTTTTTTTAAACTTAACCCAAAAACCTTGTCAAAATCCAAAATCGTAGCTAATTTTTCTTTATTTGGCAAATCAGATTTTAACAATTCCTGCGCGACCGCCAATCCTTGCGGCATATTCAAATCATTATTGATAACTTTTAAAAATTTTTCTTTAAACTCTTTGTCAATATCATCGGTCTGTAATTTTTTGTCCGTTATTATTTGGTAAAGATATCTTACTCGGCTATTTAAACGATTTAATGCGCATTGCGCATTATCCATTACTTCCTCGCTCCACTCCATCGGCTTTCGATAATGAGTTTGCAGAGCCGCAAAGCGATAGATTAGTGGAAGATACCCTTTTTTAATAAGCACATTTTCCAAAATTAAAAAATTCTCCTCGCTTTTTGCCATTTTTTTGCCGCCGGCGATATTCAGAAACGCGCCGTGCATCCAATAATTAAAAAACTTTTTGCCTGTTGCCGCCTCGCTCTGCGCGATTTCATTAGTATGATGGACATCAATATGGTCAATTCCGCCGCAATGAATATCAAGCTGACCACCTAAACATTCTATGCTCATCGCGGAGCATTCAATATGCCAGCCGGGAAAACCGATTCCCCAAGGGCTGTCCCATTCCATCTGTCGTTTTTCATTTTTCGGGCTAAATTTCCAAAGCGCAAAATCGGTTGGATTTCTTTTTTCTAAATTTTTTTCTACTCGCGCCCCCTCTTGCAGTTTTTCTAAATTCTGGCGGCTTAGTTTTGCGTAATCTCTAAACTTTGAAGTGTCAAAATAGATGCCGTCGCTGATTTTATAAGCATAATTTTTCTCTTCCAATTTTTTAATCATCTTAATTTGCTCGAGGATATAATCGGTCGCCTTGCACCAAACATTCGGTTCAATAATATTCAATTTTTTTATATCATCCTTAAACGCTTTCGTGTAAAATTCCGCAATTTCCCAAGCGGTCTTTCCTTCTCTTTTTGCTCCTTTTTCCAGCTTATCCTCTCCCATATCCCGATCGCCAGTAAGATGCCCGACATCCGTAATGTTCATAATATGCTTAACTTTATAACCATTATAAATCAAGACGCGCTTTAAAATGTCTTCAAAAATATATGTCCGCAGATTGCCGATATGCGCGTAATCATAAACAGTCGGGCCGCAAGTATACAGTCCGACTTCGCCTTTTTTGATTGGCGTAAATTCTTCTTTTTTTCTGCTTAATGTATTGTATAAAAACAGTTTTCTCATATCTTGATTTTGTCTTCTCCTTTTAATATTTTCTTAAAACGCTTGGTCTCTTTAACTAATATTAAAATCTTCTTGCGCGTGTCTGCCGGATGCGGAACTTTTCTAAAAATAAATCTCTGCTGAGTTCCAGCGGTCTGAATATGCACATCTCCGTAATCTAAAAAAGTCGGAATTATGCCATGCACCTCCGAGGTGATATCTTGTATTTTTTCTATCTTCTGCTCGGAAATAACGCGAGAGAAAAGCCCTTTTTGCTCTATATTTAAAATTCTCACATTTGTCACTATCCAAACATCTAAATGATAGTCTATAAAATTCGCGAACAAAAAAAGCCAAATTCCCAAATAATACGCGCTAAACAGCAATAAAATAAATGGCGCGAAAAAATAATGCTCTAAAATTCCGATTATAAAATTATTAATTATAGTAAGAAAAATGACCGGCGTAATAGCCAAAAATGCGAAAAGCAGAATTGATTTAAAAAATATAAACCAATGCCTTCGCAAAATTAAAATCGTTTTTTCATCGTCTAATTGGTTTGGAAGCTTATCTTTATTAAACATATTTAAAACAAATTTATCGCGATATTCCAGTCAATTTCCGCAATATTTAAAAACGACACTGTTAAAATTGATGCTATCCCGATACAGAACAGCGCCGCGATAAAATCAACTAACAGGCTCCTAAATCCGAAGCGAAAAAGATGGTAAAAATTAAAAAACACGAATATAAAAAATATCGCTAAAAAAATAAAATATGGAAGCAGTAAAATTGATAAAGAAAAAGACATAATCAAAATAATTTTTTTGCAAACTTAACGCCTAAATGCTCGTAGGCGGCTTCGGTTGCGACGCGGCCTTGAGGCGTTCTGTGCAGGAAACCGATCTGCATTAAAAACGGCTCGTATATCTCTTCAATTGTCCTTGTTTCCTCAAATGTCGCAGCTGCCAAAGTATTAACACCAATAGGTCCGCCGTTGAATTTTTCAATAATAACTTGTAAAATGCGCCTATCAACCTCATCTAATCCAAGTTCGTCTACCTCTAAAGCGTTCAGTGAATGCCTGCTCACGGCTTCTGTAATTATGCCGTCAAATTTAACTTCGGCAAAATCGCGAACCCGTTTCAAGAGCCGATTGGCAACACGCGGGGTCTTGCGGGATCGTTTTGCGATTTCGCTTACAGCTTTTTCCTCGGTTTCAATATTCAAAATATCAGCGCTTCTTGCAACAATTTTCTCAACTTCTTTATTATTGTAAAAATTAAGATGATATGTGTCGCCGAAACGATCGCGCAACGGCGAAGAAATCAACCCTATTCTTGTGGTCGCTCCTATAATCGTAAATTTCGGCAGATCAAGCCGAAGCGTGCGCGCGGAAGGTCCCTGCCCGATAATAATATCAAGGGCGTAATCTTCCATTGCAGGATAAAGAATTTCTTCAATTGTTTTATTTAAGCGATGAATTTCGTCAATAAAAAGAATATCCCTTTCCTGCAAATTAGTTAAAATAGCAGCTAAATCGCCAGTTTTTTCAATAACAGGACCTGAGGTCACTTTAATATTCACGCTCATTTCGTTCGCTATAATATACGCCAATGTTGTTTTTCCAAGCCCAGGAGGTCCGTATAAAAGCAAGTGCTCAATCGGCTCCTTGCGCTTTAAGGCGGCCTGCATAAAAATTTCCAAATTCTCTTTTATCTTTTTCTGCCCGATATATTCTTTTAAATTTTTCGGGCGCAAAGACAGATCAAACGATTTATCCTCGTCTTTTTCGCCGCTTGAAACAATGCGATTGTCATCTTCTATTTTTTTCATTGTTTTTTATTTTACTCGTTGGTTCCATAGTCCAAAATTGAGTCCGCGACGGCGGACGAAATGAGGCTGTGGAACCTTTATGTAAAAACTTAAAGACTTGTTGCGTAATAACTTTTGCATTTAGGTTCCACAGCCCTATCGGGACTATGGAACCAACATATTACTTTATTATTTTAATTATTTTATTATTTTTACCAATTTTAGCCGACTGCTTTTTCCGCTTATAATCTCAATTTTATCTTTATCCACTTTAAACTCGCCAACCAGCAATTTAATCAATTCTCTGTTCGCCTTTCCTTTCTCAGGAACTGCCGCGATATTAACTTTAATTATTCCGCTATCTATCAACATCTTGCAAAATCCAGACTTCGCTACATTTGTTTTGACTTTAATTTTTAAATACAAACTCCCCTTTTCCTTTAATTCTCTAATTTTATTATTAAACATTTTTAAATTTTAGGGTTGACTTATAAATATTTTCTGTTATACTGCAATGAAGTTTTATTATTATAAATATTTTACAAGGAGGGGAAAAAATGACTAAAAAAATCAAAAAATGTCAGTATTGGATAGTTGAAAATGGTTCCGTCGCATTTGTGACAACAAAAGGCGCAGGTCGCAATTGGTTCGTTAATCTCATCGAAAGCGAGGGGTGTTTTTCCGAAAATTTCGAAATGACGGATGATGAGGATTTTAAAACAAGAATCAGCAAAACTGTTGCCAAAAGCATAGCAATCAACTATGTAAAAAAAAGAATCAAACGAATTTTAAATATTTAATTATAATATACTTCAATTCCTGGTCTCGGGCTATGATTTATATAGCCCGAGATTTCTTTTTTTAAAAAAACCTGCATTTTATATAAAACTATAAAATCGCCCGCTATTTAACATCACTATATTTCCCAAGCTCCTCTTTAAAAAAATCAACAAACGGTATCGGCGACGGATTGATATTATTCAGCATTGCCAAATAAAAACTGGCATAGCTTCCCAGAATCAACATTTCAAAAGACTGTAAAAATTTTGTTTTAGAAATAAGATTATATTCTATAAAATTTATTTTATTCTTTTTAAGGACTTTCTGGGTGATTTTATACCTGATCTGATTTCGCTTATCATACAGTTTGGAATTAAAAAAAATAAAAAATAGATTTTTATTATTAACTTTCGGATTTGGCAATCCTTCTAACAGATGATGGCAAATTTCAGGAATTCTAAACCATTTGGAAAAATTTTTAGCGTTTTCATTTATCTGATTGCTAAAAGCGTGCGCGTTGCCAGTTAAAAATTCTGAAGCGATAATAATCGGGATTTTCTTCTCTATTTTCTTGCTGATTTTTAAAGCCGAATTGTTTTTAGCTCTAACGCTGAATTTTTCGCTAAAATCATCTATATTATTTATAATCTGCTTGATTTCAGCATCCTTTACGCTGATTATTCCAATTTTCCGCAATAACAGCAGCTGGCTAAAAATTGAATATCCTAACCCCATTCTCGGCTCATTGCAAGAATTATACTTCGGGTCAAAAATATAAAATGGAATATTCTGTTTTTCAGCTATTTTTTTTAACTTGCCTCCCGAAGCGATGATAAACATTTTCGCGCCTCTTTTTTTTCCTTCCGAAAAAGCGGACACGGTCTCTTCGGTGCTACCGGAATAACTGGAAATGATTAAAAGCGTATTTTTATCAATATAAGCAGGCAGATGATAACTGTTCATTATTTCAACTGGAAATTTCAGTTCATTTTTAAAAATTGACTTTATAATATGCGCGCCTAAACCTGACCCGCCCATTCCGCTGACAACAATATTTTTAATATTTTTATAATTTGACGGTATTTTTATATTTTCCAGATCTTTAAAAACTTGATTGCACTGTAAAAACAACTCTTTAATAGAGTTATACATATTCTGCTTGTCTAAATTTTTAATGGTTTTTAAATTTATATTCATGATCACTTTTTTTAAAAAAATTAAAAAATATTATCTGG
>JAGLJD010000102.1 GCA_023142625.1 Candidatus Parcubacteria bacterium
AAACATTATTTTTATCTTTAGCATAGCGATAGTCCTTATTTTTCGGTACTTCAAGAGTATTAATATCTGCTCCTTTAAGAATATTAGTTTTATAATAAACATTATTTTTATCTTTAGCATAATAGATGCCCGCCACCTCAAAAGTGTCAGGGTCAGCCCCTGAAATTAAAGTTTCTTTATGAAAGACTGAATTATAATTTTTAGAATAGCGGTATGGCAAAAATTGAAATCCTTCTACATTAATATGCTCTAATTTTAATTCATCTTTGTATACATTATATTTATCCTTGCTGAAATCTCCGCCTAAGTAAGTTATCGTTGCTGGATCTGCGCTTTTAATAATTTTTTCGCGATAATAGACATTATTATTATCTTTAATTAAAGAATAACCATTAAAAAGTTTTTTATATCCCGAAGTATAAGAATATACATCGCATACTATTGGGATGAACGATTTATTGTCAGCCTCTTTAATTAAAATACTATCAAAAAAAATATTATTCGCGTCTTTAGCATAAGGGTAACAATTCGGAATCGCCTCAATAGTGTTCGGATCAGCGTCAAATACAATATTGCCAAAAATATCATATACATTTTTTTTATCAATAAAATAATAAAAAATATAATAAGAATCATCTTTTATAGACATAATTAAATCAAAAGTCTTACTGTCAATATTTTCATAAACAATTTTTCCTTTGTCGTATATATGATTATCATCTTTTGCATAACGATAATGAATAACCTCAAAACTATCTAAATCAGGGCTTTCCAATTCAATATTAATTTCTTCTTGATAAATTATTTTATTTCCGCTTTTTTTATATCCCCAATTTTTATATCTTTCCTGATCTTCATTATATCTCCAATCCAAACTGATTAAATTTTCTTCAATAAAATCTTCTGTGATATTGGCAATATCTTGATTGCTGATTCCAAGCCCTAAAAAACGCATAACATTAAAAGCGTCCATAGGGCGACCTAAAAAATATCTTTTATTATCGTTTGGATTAACATACCAAGCTTCGCCGTTCATCTCTACTTGCAGCAATATATTTCCGGCTTGTTTTTGCGCAAAATCCGTATTCCAATTTAATTTACCGGAACCTACAGGATTATATCCGTTTAATATTTCATTTTTATCATCAAAACCGTCGCCATCAGAATCACTGGAGTTTTTATTCGTGCCAAAAGCAGACTCAAAATAAAGCGATAAGCCGTCATTATCATCATCGCAGCAGGTGGACATATTCATTTCCGCTACTGGAATTTTTTCTAAATCGCTATTGCTGATTCCTAATCCCCATATTCGCATTAAATTAAAAGCGTCTTTTGGACGACCTAAATAATGGCGTTTTAATGTAGCAGGATTAACATACCATGCTTCGCCCGCCTTCTCAACTTCAAGTAAAACTTTGCCTTTTAATGAATTCGCAAAATCTTCAGCGCTCACAATGTTCGGATTTAATAAAACGAAAACAAGGAAACAAATGGAAAATAACAAACCTTTATTTAACATACATTCATTCTTAAATAATTATTGTTATTTTTAATAATAGCATATAATTCATTAGATTGTCCAGTGCTATAATTAGCGTATTTTAATTATTGCTGATATAATAACAATATAATAAACTTAAAAATTATGAAAAAAATTTTACTTTTGATATTGCTGGCGAATTTATTAGTCGCGCCAGCGACAGCGTCAGATATCCAAAATCCAATTATATCTTATGAAAAAGCAGAAGTAATAGAAATAACGCAAAAAATTGACGAGAGCGATTCCGACGCTATAAACGTCAGCGGCATTTTTATCGCTCAAAAAATAGAAATAAAAATTTTAAGCGGCAAATACAAAAACGAAACAAAAATTATAGAGAACGGCTTGTCAAATAATCCGATGGATATCAAAATCGCGGAAGGCGATAAAATTTTAGTCTATTTGGAAGAATACGGCTCTAGAGAATATTCAGCGCAAATTCAAGGATTTTATGTATTTAACAAGCTTATCTTTTTTATCGGACTATTTTTCTGTTTTTTAATAATAATAGGCGGAAAGCAAGGATTTAAAGCGATTATCAGCTTGATTATCTCTGTCTGGATTATTCTGAAAATTTTTATCCCGCAAGCGCTCGCAGGATTTAATCCTATCACACTTGCCTTAATTACCGCAATTGCTATAACATTTATATCGCTCACGCTAATAAGCGGTTTTAAGAAAAAAACAACTTCAGCTATTTTAGGAACTGTGAGCGGAGTAATTCTCGCCGCCATATTCGCGATTATTGCCGGAAAATTAACGCATTTGAACGGGTTGTCTGATGAAAACGCCAGGACTCTATTCGCGCAATTCCCTAATCTGAATTTCAGCGGACTGCTGTTTGCCGGCATTATTATCGGAGCATTGGGCGCCGTAATGGATGTCGCTATGTCTATCGCTTCGTCAATTTCTGAAGTTAAAAAAGCTCATCCTAAAATAGGCAAATACGAACTTATAAAATCAGGCATGGCTGTTGGGAAAGATATTATGGGCACAATGTCAAATACGCTTATTTTCGCATATACGGGATCTTCAATATTTTTACTGCTTCTTTTCAGCCAATACGGAGAATCGTATATGAAATTTTTAAATTTTAATTTTGTTGCGGAAGAAATTATTCGATCAATCGCCGGCAGCATAGGGCTTATCCTAACGGTTCCGCTAACAGCTATTATCGCTGGGTATTTAGAAAGCAAATCTGCTAAAAAAACAGAATAATGCGAATTAATAAAAATTACCTATCTTGTATTATGAAATTATTAAATTCATATAAAACTAAAATTGCGGGCGTTGAACTTGATTCATATATTTGCAATGCTTCTGGTCCATTAGATTCAACTTTAAAAGAATTAGAAAATATTGCCAAATCAACCTCATCTGCTATTATAATGAAATCCTGCACAATAGAACCTAAGGAGGGAAATCAAGAGCCTATATATACAAGACTTCCATTAGGTTCTATTCAATCTATGGGGTTGCCAAATTTGGGCTATCAAGAATATGTTAAATTTGCCGCGCGACTTAAAAAATACAACAAACCAATTATCGCAAGCGTTGCTGGTTTATCTGTTGAGGATTATCAGCAAATGGTTGAGGCATTTCAAAATAGCGATGTTGATTTAATTGAAGTGAATTTGAGTTGCCCAAATTTAGAAAGGAAACCGCAAGTCGCTTATGACTTTAAGCAGACTGAAAAAGTTTTATGCAAAATTTCAAATTTAGGCAAAAAGCCTATTGGATTAAAACTTCCTCCATATTATGATTTAATTCATCATAAACAAATGGCGAAACTGATTGAAAAGTATAATATTCGTTTTATCACTTGTATAAATTCAGTTGGCAATGCTTTGATTATTGATTCAAAAACAGAAACACCCGTGATAAAACCTAAAAGAGGTTTTGGCGGTCTTTGCGGAGATTATATTAAACCGATTGCTTTGGCAAATGTAAGAGCTTTTTACGAACTTCTAAAAAATAAAATTTCAATTTTCGGCGTTGGTGGAATTAAATCAGGCGCTGATACTTTTGAATTTCTTCTTGCTGGAGCAGACGCCGTTCAGGTAGCAACTACTTTTGAAAAAGAAGGCTCTAATTGTTTTAAAAGGATAAACAGAGAATTAAAAGAAATTCTTCGAAAAAAAGGCTATAATTCTATAGAAGAAGCAATGGGCAAGTTAAAATATTTATAAAAAACTCTTTATTTCGTAACACTTTATGACTACGCGTTTATTGCAAATAATTATTTATCTCAAGCCAAATAATTAACTAATTCAAAAATAACGCTAGAACTAAATTTGGCGCGAAGCATGAAATTTTTAAATTTTAATTTTGTTGCGGAAAAGATTAATCGGTCAATCGCCGGCAGCATAGGGCTTATCCTAACGGTTCCGCTCACAGCTATTATTGCAGAATATTTAGAAAAGAAGAATTGACTTTAAATTACAAGAATATTATTATTAAATATAATAAATTCAATATATCTTTAATTTTATGATGCTTATTTTAATTTCAATTCTAACTGTAATTTTCTTTATTACCACCATTTTTTTAGGTAAAGAATTTTTGAAAAAATTCAGCTTTATGAAAAATTTTGTTCAATCTTCAAACCAGATGGTTGTATGGAAATATTCTGGAGATAAAAAACCAGGGATGCATAATATTGTCTTGCGCGGAAAAACGCCATTTTGCGCGCTTATTGGATTTGAATTAGGAATTCCTATGCTTAAATATTCTGGATTTGATTATTTTGGATTTGTAAAATCTGGTAAAAATAATATTGCAGTGATTTCAACATATTTAGGCAAAAACCACTGCGAATTCCAATTTTTCCTAAATACTGATATTACTAACAACCCAATCAAGATAACATCAAATGAAGAAGACCAACTTTTACATCCTAATTCAAAATCTAAACCGCACTGGTATCAGCGAATCGGTTTTTATGGATAAAAAAAATGGACAATTTTAGTAGTCCATTGACAAAATTGTCCAAATAAAAAAATTTTAATTGTTGCATTAATTGTCGCAAAATGCTACGATTATCTAAAATAAATGCGACAATTAATTTTAATTAAAAAAAATGAACATTACTTACAGACAAAATCTAATCCTTGATTTTATTAGAGAGAAAAAGGGGGCAGGAAATAAAGAGATAAAAAAATATTTAGACGAAAAAATTGGGGATTTAAATAGGGCGACTATTGTTAGGGATATAGATATTCTGCTGAATTTTGATTTAATTAAAAAAGAAGGAATGGGACGAAATGTTATCTATAAATTAAAAAAAAATAATCTAATAGATAGATATATCAACCCTCAAGAATATTTTAAAACAGATGCTGACGAAAGAGATGTTTATGAAAATTTTAATTTTGATATTTTCAACATTCTGCCTGACAATCTTTTTTCAAAAAAAGAGATTATCAATTTAGAGAAATTAAACAATAATTATAAACGAAGAATAAGCGATCTCTCTCCAGTTATTATGAAGAAGGAAATTGAAAGATTAACTATTGAATTAAGTTGGAAATCATCAAAAATTGAAGGGAATACTTATTCCCTATTAGATACAGAAATGTTAATTAAAGAAAATATCAAGGCAAGAGGGCATACAGAGCAAGAAGTTATTATGATATTAAATCACAAAAAAGCCTTAGAATATATTTTACATAAAAAAAATATTTTTAAAAATATCAATGTTTCAAAGATAGAAAATGTGCATAGTTTAGTTGTGGGAGATCTAAATATAAAACAGAATATCCGCGAACGATTAGTTAGAATTATTGGAACAAAATACAGACCGCTTGACAATCAATTCCAAATAAGGGAGGCATTAGAGAATATGAATAATTTTATCAATCAAAAAAAAGTTCATCCGCTAATAAAATCAATGATGGCTGTTCTTTTAATTTCATATATCCAGCCATTTGAAGATGGAAACAAAAGGACGGCAAGATTGATAGGAAACGCTTTATTGTCAGCTTATGATTATTGCCCTCTTTCTTACAGAAGCGTAGATGTGGTTGAATACAAAAAAGCGACTATTCTGTTTTATGAACAGAATAATATCTCTTACTTTAAACAGCTTTTTATTGAACAATTTGAATTCGCGGTTGAAAATTATTTCGGGTAGATAAAAAATAACTATTTTAAAATATTTAACAAAGGAAAAGAGCAATCTAACTAAATTGATTGCTCCTTGTGTGATAAAAATAAATTTGAGGAAAAAATTACCCTTGTTCTCTTATAACACAATTGCGAGTATTTTCGAAAACGATTACTTCCATTTTTCTGCCGTTTAGACGAGTGATCTTTTCCCAATCTTCTTGAGATTCTTGGTAAAGACGAATCTCAATTATTTTTTTACCAGATATTTCTATTTTCATTATACGCCCCCCCCCCACTTCTATTTTATCTATCGTATTATGCTGATTGTCTAAATATCAACATATTATTAAAATAATGTCAAGGGATAAACATAAAAATCGATAATAAAATGCGTTCAAATTAACAAAATATATAAATAATAAAAACATATTCAACTCTATGCAATACGACATTATTATTGGGATGGAGATTCATGCCCAGTTAAAAACAAAATCTAAAATGTTCTGCTCTTGCGCTAACGACGGAGAGGACAAAAAGCCGAACACTACTATCTGCGAAGTCTGCGTCGGGCATCCCGGAACATTGCCTGTAATCAACAAGCAGGCGGTTGAATGGACGATTTTAACAGGAATGGCTGTTGGCTGCGAAATTGCCGATTTCACTAAATTTGACAGAAAAAATTATTTTTATCCAGATTTGCCGAAAGGATATCAAATTGCGCAGTACGATCTGCCGATTTCATTGAACGGACATCTGAATATAAACGATAAAAAAATTAAAATTATAAGAATCCATTTAGAAGAAGACACGGGCAAGCTTCTGCATCCTAAAAACGCGAATTACAGTTTAGTGGATTACAATCGCGCCGGAACGCCTTTGATGGAACTTGTCACAGCGCCGGATCTTTCCAGCGCCGAAGACGCTAAGAATTTTTGTCAGGAATACCAAAAAATTCTCCGTTACCTGAATGTTTCAGACGCGAATATGGAAAAAGGGCAAATGCGCTGCGAGGCTAATATCTCGCTTCAAGAAAAAGGCAAATGGAAAAAATCAAACGGCGAAATCAAACCGCTGAACAATTACAAATTAAACCCAAAAATTGAATTGAAAAACATCAACTCTTTTAAAGCAATGGAACGGGCTGTTAATTATGAAATAAAACGACAGACAAAAGTATTAAACGAAGGCGGAAAATTAATCCAAGAAACGCGCGGCTGGGACGATAATAAAGGACAAACTTATCATCAGCGCGAAAAAGAATCTGCACACGATTATAGATATTTTCCAGAACCGGATTTACCGCCATTGATTTTAACTGAATTAAAAGAAAAATTAAGAAAAAAATTGCCTGAACTTCCGCAGACAAAAAAAGAACGATTTATAACAGAATACGGATTTAACAAAATTGACGCGAATTTTATCGTTGTTGATAAAAATTTAGCAGATTATATTGAAAAGGTTATTTCTGAATTCAGAGCATGGATAGAGACATCTGATAAATCTAAAAAAACCCAAGACGAAATTTGGGAAACGCATCGCAAAAAAATAATCAGGCTGATCTCTAACTGGCTTATTAACAAATTGGGAGGTCTAATAAAAACAAAAAACGGTGATATTTCAAAAATAAAAATTACGCCAAAAAATTTCGCTGAATTCCTAGCGCTTATTTTTCAAAACAAAATTAATGCTGCGTCCGGAGTGAAAATTTTAGAAATAATGCTTAAACAGGGCAAAGATCCTTCTGATATTCTTGACAGCGGAGATTTTGAGCAGATACAGAACAAATCCGCCTTAAATCAAATTATTGAAAAAATTATCAGCGATAATCCAAAAATTGTTGAACAGTATAAAAACGGAAAAGTTAGCGTAATTCAATTTTTAATCGGTCAAGCAATGAAAGAGACAAAAGGCAAAGCAAATCCCGTAATCGTTAAAGAAATGTTAATAAAATTATTAATTTCATAGCGACAATCCTAATAATATATGTCTATTATTTCTACAGCTAAAACCGCCGTGGCTGCTATGGCGACAAATAAAATCAGGACCGCGCTGTCTGTTTTGGGCATAGTAATCGGAATTACCAGCGTTATTATAGTATTTTCCGCCGGAGAAGGCATAAGCGGATTAGTGATCGGGCAGATTGAATCATTCGGCGGATCTGATATGATTGAAACCGAAATTAAAGTTCCGACTTCCAAAAAAGGCGGCGGCGGAGAGATGCAGTCTGGCGTAAATTTAACTATGGGCGTCCAAATTACCACTCTGACGCTGGATGATATGGACGACATAAACAGGCTACCGAACATAAAACGGAGTTATGCCGGAATTATGGGGCAAGAGCAAATTTCCTATGGAAGCGAACTGCGGCGAGCCCTGCTATTCGGATCAACGGCTGATTTTATTAATATTGACCAAAGCGAAATAGACTATGGGCGATTTTTTACTAACACTGAAGATAAGTCCTTATCGCAAGTCGCGGTTTTAGGATTTAAAATAAAAGATAAGCTGTTCGGTAATTCTGATCCTGTTGGAAAATTTATTAAAATTCGCGGCAAAAAATACAGAGTAATAGGAGTACTTGAAGAAAGAGGTGCTATAATGACCTTTGATTTTGATGATTTTGTTTATATTCCAATCCGAACTTTGCAAAAAAAAATAATGGGCATAGACCATGTTCTATTTATGATGCATCAGGTTGAAAATAAAAATTTAATCAGTGACACACAGGAACAGATGCGGCATCTTTTGCGGGAAAACCATAATCTTCCGCGCCAAGAGCAACTCACGGATTGGATGGGCGCGCCAAAGGATGATTTTCGCGTAGTCTCTATGGTTGAGTCTATGGAGATTATGGATACCGTGACTGGCGCTATCACTCTTTTATTGCTGGCTATTGTCGCTATCTCTTTAATTGTCGGCGGAGTCGGAATTATGAATATTATGTATGTTATTGTGAGCGAGCGGACGCCTGAAATCGGATTGCGAAAAGCAGTCGGAGCGAAATACTCAGATATAATGGCTCAATTCTTATTTGAATCCGTTTTAATAACGATAATCGGCGGGATTATCGGCATTATTTTGGGAATTATTATTTCATTTTTAATATCTATCGGAGCTCAATCATTCGGACTTGACTGGGAATTTAAGGTGCCTATTGAAGCTTTTGTAACCGCTATTGTATTTTCCGCTATCTTTGGAATATCATTCGGCGTCTACCCGGCAAGAAGAGCGGCTAAATTAGATCCCATAACCGCCTTAACAAAAAAATAATAGGTCTGCTGTGTGGATTTTTACCCTATTATATTTAAATATTTTTTATCAATAAAATCTATAAAGCAGCTTCTGTTTATTGCTTTGTCGCTGTTGTCAAAATTACTGTAAGAGATAAAAATTTTCTCTTTCGCCCGCGTCATCGCTACATAAAATAGCCGTTTTTCCTCCTCTAAATCGGCTTTATAAACCGGAAACTTATATTCGTTCACACCGACTATAAAAACAAAATCAAACTCAAGCCCCTTCACCTGATGCGCTGTCACGATCGGAATCTTGCCATTATCTAATCCTAAAAAATCAATGTCGCGGTTTAAAGATCCAAAATTTATCAATTCTCTTAAAGCCGTCTCTGGCAGTTTATCAGTATTATCTTTCTGTTCAAAAAGATGGCTAAGCGTATTTATTGACTTCACTCTTTTGTCTTTTTCAGAATCTTGCTCATAAAATTTTTTCAATCCTGATTCTTCCCAAACGCGATTTAAAAACTTTGCCGGACGCTCTTCTCGCGCTTTTTTCTCCCATGAATTTATTAAAGCGCTTAATTGAACAAACTTTTTAGAAAATTTTTTAAAAAGTTCAATTCTCTGTTTTTGCCCAATTTCTAATTTTTTAACTAAAACGGCTAAAAGTTCCGCTGTTGCAAGCACATCGTCTTTCGCGTCATGGGTCGCCTCTCTTAATTTTAATAATTCAGCCAAAGTTGTGAGTTTATAATTTTCAGAAATAATTAAGCGCCTTGAAAGGTCAAGCGTGTCGTAATATTCTTTAAATTCAAAATCTATCTCTTTTCGTTTTGAATTTTCCTCAATCATTGAAAGATCAAAATTAATATTATGTCCGGCAACAATATCTCCGCTGATGAATTCTTTTAATTCTTTTAAAACTTCTTTTGAATCCCGTCCGCTCTTTTGCAAAAATTCATCGGTAATTCCGTGAATTTCATAAGAATCGCCTACGGGCAGGCTGCTTTTAAGATAAAAATGAAAATCATTGCCAAACTTTCCGTTAATCAATTCAATGGCGTAAATTTGGATAATTTCGTCTTTTAAAACATTAATTCCCGTTGTTTCAGTATCTAAAACAATAATCCTTCCCCTATCCCACTTATCTGTTAAATTAGAAAACGGCTCGGAAAAATTGTAATTTTTAAAATTAAGAAAATCGGAAACTTTCAAGCCGACTCTGTTTCCTTGTTCTATAATGGTTTTCATAGCGTCCGCGCCGATATTTCTTGCTGGACGCAAAATCAGCCTATAAGCGCTTCTTAAATCAAATTTATTAAAAATAATTTTTAGATAAGCGTAAACATCTTTAATCTCCTGGCGGCGAAAAAAATTATATTTGTCAACAGTAATGTGGGCAATTTTTTTTTGCGTAAAAATATCCGCGACATTGCTGATCAAATAATTTGCGCGGCTTAAAATCGCTATTTTCGCGCTGGGATTATCGTCTTGTATTTTTTTAATATTATGAATTACCCAACTTATCTCTTCGTTAAAATTAGTTCCATTAAAAACATCAATGCATTGCTTGCTCTTTTCCGCACTTGGTTCGCCGCTTGTCATCTCTCCTGTTTCCGCGCTGTCAAAGCTTTTTAAAAAAGATCTAATGGCGTCAAGCGTATTTTGATTAAAGCGATAATTTACTTTTAAGCTCATTTCTTTAACTGGAGCAAAATGAGTTTTAAAAATTTTAGCGATTTTATACGGCTCAGAACCTCGCCAACCGTAAATTGTCTGATCTAAATCGCCTATAAAAGATATGTTTTTGCCTGTTTTTGCCAATTCCTTAACAACTAAATATTCCGAAATATGCGTATCTTGAAACTCGTCAAGTTGGATGAATCTATATCTTCGCGCCCATCTATTTCTTAATTTTTCGTCTAAATACAGCCCTTTAATCGTTAAGATTACTAATTCATTAAAATCAAGAGCATTTTGATTTTTTAAAGCGTTAAAATACTTTTCACTGATCTTAATCAGCGTTTTGCTGATTTTTATATCCTCAATTTTATGTCCCAGCCGCTTCCTTAAATTATTCAGCCGATATTCGTATATCTGCTTTATTAAATCTAAAATTTCATAACGCGAAATTTTAGTTCCGATGGAGAAATCCTGATAATTATAATCTGCCAAAATATTATTCATTATTTCCAATTGCTCAATTTCATCAAAAATAACAAAGTCTGAATTTACCCCTATTCTTTTTGCTTCAGTTTTCACAAAATAGGCGCAAAATCCGTGAAAAGTGGTTATGGTCAAATTATTAATTATATCCCTGCTCTTAATCCTTTTTTTTATTCTTTGCGATATCTCTTCTGCGGAACGATTTGTAAAAGTAAGGCACAATACCTCTTCTGGCTTAATTCCAGACTCTAAAGCTTTTATAACTCTTTCTATTAAAACCGTTGTTTTTCCCGTTCCAACCGGAGCCGACACTAAATAAGCGCCGAATATATTGTCAATAATTTCCTGCTGTTCTTTGTTAAAATTCATAATAATTTATCAATTTTATTCCCCCTTATAAATTCCATGCCGCTCATCTCTTTTTTTCCTTCCAGCTGGACTTTTTCCAAAACCAAACTCCCCTGCCGGCAAAAAACGCCCATTTTTTTATCCTCTGTTAAAAATATTTCACCGAAATTTTTATGCCTGTCGGATTTTTTTAATAAAGAAACTTGGATAATTTTTAATTTTTTATTGCCGAATAAAAAAGACCAACTGCCCGGCCATGGATAAAAGGCGCGGACTTGCCTTTCTATTTCAACTGCTTTTTTGCGCCAGTCAATCTGCCCGTCAGCGCGCTGCAAAATTTTAGTAAAAACCGCCTTTTTATGGTTCTGCGGCTTTGCTTTTATCTTCTCTCCGAAATAATCCGATAAAATTTTAACCAGCAAATCCGCTCCGAGTTCAGACAGCTCGTTATGCAACTGCGCGTAATTTTGATTAATAATTTTTAATCTTTTTTTCGCAATTATATCGCCATGATCCATTTTTGCGTCCATTATCATTATGGAAACGCCAGTCTGCTTGTCGCCATTTAAAATAGCACTTTGAATCGGAGAAGATCCTCGATATTTCGGCAGAAGCGACGGATGAACATTCAGGCATTTATGCTTTGGAATATCTAAAATGTTTTGCGGAATAATCTGCCCATAAGATGCCGTTATGATCAAATCCGGGCTTAACTTTTTAATCTTATTTTTTATTCGCGCTATTTTCAGCGGCTGCAAAACAGTTAATTTGCGTTCTTGGGCAAGTTTTTTAATCGGCGTGGCAGTTAATATTTTTTTTCTTCCGACTGACCTGTCTGGCTGCGTAATAACCGCAATAATTCGCAAATCGCGATTTAACAATTCCTGTAAAATCGGAACGGCGAATTCAGAAGAACCGATAAAAATAATTTTAGCGTTTTTAATTTTTTTCATTCTCTCTTCGCTGTTTATGTTCCTTAATGTTGCTAAAAAATAAGCCATCTTATTATCAATCTCTCTCTCTCTTGCAATGCCCCATATTCTCATTATTAAAGTATGGCTCTGTTTCTTGCATAAATTCATTAAAATCGCCACATCTCTCCTGCTCTTTAATTTTCCAAATGATTCAGCGATGTCAATCGCTAAAAGCTGGTGTTTTGTCGTCGGACCGCGCTTATCTTTCTTTTTTTGCTTGCTCTCGGCGATTATTCTGCTTTTGATCGCATCCTTTAATCTGTTTATCATATAATTTTAAAATTCATCACTAAATACCCTACTCCGAAAGGATATTCATAAGATAAGACTCGCGGCTCGCAGTTAATGCTGCTTAACGCGCCAGCTAAAATTATAAAAGATCGCAAACCGCATTCTTGCGCTTCGCCAGCCAGCTCTTGATCAAAATTTAATAACTGCTCATAATCCATTTTTTCCAAAATAGAGATTAATTTTTTATCAAACACTTTGCCTTTGGCTGAATATTCAGCAGGCGCTTCTTTGGTTAAACAATGCGACAGATCGCCGGAAGCGATTAAAGCAATCCTTTTATTGCTTCTTGTGATAACTTGCTTTAAATACTTGCCAAACTCAAAATGCTCCTGATATCCTAAAAACGAATATGCTATCGGAACAATTTTCACTTGCGGAATATTTTTAGCTAAATAATAAAGCGGGACTAAAATTCCATGATCTAAAGACGGATCGCTAATCAAAGAAATCGGCAATTCAGGCGTTTCCGCCCTTATTTTAATCTTATTTATAAAACTAATATCTGATTCAAATTCAAATTTAGCGTCTAAATCGCCAAAATTTTTAAAATCTCCATGATAACTACCGCTAACCTGTATGGTAAAAAAATCGGCGTTAATTAGTCCGTGCGGAGAAATAATAATAATTGTATCGGGCTGAGCCGCGTAAAGCCTGCCTGCCAAAGACTCCATCGCCTCTTTTGTCTTGGTAATCTGATTGATATTATCTTTGCCAATGCTCGGAATCAATATTGGCGGATGAGGCGTTATCGCCGCGAATACTAACATAAAATTTTGTTATTTACTTTTTAATGCTTTTATTATATCAAACAGCGAATTAGTGTCAACGCAAAATTAATTTTCCTTGCCAATCCACGGATCAAATTCAACATTATCGCTTACAGGGCAATAATCGTTGCCGTTTGGATTTAATTCTGGATGAAACGGACCGCTTTCATCGCCCCACCAATTATTAATCGCGTTAATAGTTGAAGACGCTGACTTATTTATAATGCCGCCATACATATCTTCAATGCTGCTAGAAAAATGATTATTTAAAATCCGAGAATTAGAAATTTTAAAATCTGGATTGCCTTTAATAACTTTTATTCCGATACGATGATTTTTAATAATAGAATTGGTTATATTGATAATAGAATTACCGTTTATAACTTTTATGCCTGAATAATTATTTTTAATCGTAGAATTATGAATATAAACCTCTGATTTATCGCCTTTAATCTCTATCCCTGTATTATTATTTGAAATAGTAGAATTATTTATATTCGCCTTTCCATTATTGGCAACTATGGCGCCGGGTGTTTGAAAAGTAATCATCATCGCAGCTATACAAACATCATGGGCGCAAGTGCCTTTATAATAACCTGTATAATTGATAATTGCATAATCCATCCATAGGATCCCGCCTCCCGAAATAATAATCGCTCCCCAGTCTCCATATTTAGGATCTCCGTTTGAGCCTTCAATATTGCCTCCTTTTTCATTGTCATTATAAGAAGTAAAAATAATATATTGCCCGGGCAAACCATTTGCTATTAATTCTCCTTTTATATTTAATCCTGCATTCTTGTCAAATTTTATAACGACTCCAGGCTCAATAGTCAAAATTTCACCTTCCTTAACTGTTAAAAATGAATTCCTAATGCAATAAGGGCTGCTGCTTGAGGTTAAAATTTGGGTAAAAATTTTTCCGTCTCCGTCTAACGGAATATTGCGGCAGGCAACAACGCTGTTTAAAGTTCTCTCGCTTATCTGATTTGACAATCCATATAATGTTTCGCTGTTAAAAACTTTTATCGCAAAACAATATTCAGTATCTTTTATTAAATTTTTAATTTCATATTCTATCTCTTGATTATGGTAAATTATTTCCAGATGCTTGCTTTCAGCGCTATCCCATTCAGCCAGCATATCGCATTCTCCGATTTTTTCCTTATAGCGCAAATCATAATAAGCGTCTTCTGTAAAATCTATGCCCGTCGGTTTTGTCCAGTATAATTTAATTGATTTAGAAGAAGTAAAAGCGAACTGCGCGGTTAAATCGCTGATTATGATATTATTATTTACAATTTTTGTTTCAACTTTATCGCTCCATTCACCGGTA
>JAGLJD010000103.1 GCA_023142625.1 Candidatus Parcubacteria bacterium
CTGAAATATGAGCCAAGCCGTGTATGTATTTATCAAGTTCCACGAATAGCCCGAATGGGTTGATTTTTAAAATCTTGCAATCCACTATATCTCCGACTTTATATTTATCTCCGACATTCTTCCATGGATCCTTAAGCAGCCTTTTAATTGATAAAAATATTTTAGTTCCGTCCATTTCTATAATCTGCGCCTTAACCTTGTCGCCAGTTTTGATTAAATCTTCAGGCTTGTCAATTCTCTGCCAGGCAATTTCTGAAATATGGATAAGCCCTTCTGAATTGTCAAACTTTATAAAAGCGCCAAAATTAGTAGTTGAAGAAATCAGGCCGTTTATATTATCTCCGATCTTATATTTAGAAAGCTCTTCTTTCTGTGATTCCTGAAATATGCGCTTTTCAGAAACAATCAATCTGTTTTCGCTTTCATCTAAATCAATAATCTCCACAGTCAAATCCAATCCTATGAATGATTTTAGTTTTTCTAAAATTTTATGCTTGTCTCCGCCTGAAACGCGCGGATAATGCTCTGGCGCTAATTGTGAAACAGGGAGAAAACCTTTTGTCCGACCGACCAATACAAGCAATCCGCCTTTATTCGCTTCAATAACTTTAACTTCTATTTTTTCACTTTTCTCGCAAAGTTCGGCAAGCCGCTTCCACGCTTTTTGATGCCCGGCTTTTCTTAATGAAAGTTCCATTTCGCCTTTTTCATTTTCCAATTCTAAAACAGTGGCGCTCACGACATCTCCGACTTTTACTTTGGAATATTCGCCAGACTCGTCAATAAGCTCCCAGCCCCTCACCATCCCTGTCGTAACGCCTTCAATGTCTATGTGCATCTCTTTCTTGCTAACGCTCACAACTTCGCCTTTTATAATATCGCCGACATTCGGCAATTGAATTAAATTGTCTTCCAATATTTTTTTAAAACTTGAACCGTTTTTTGCAGTATCGCTAACCATAAATTAAAAAAACTTAAAATAATAATTTTAAGCGTTAAGTTAAATAAATAAAACTATTAAATGATAAATCTATTTGTAAATATAATAAAAATCTATTTTTTTGTCAATCATCGCTACTTTTTGTTAAAATTATTTTCTTGCTCATTTCAAATTTTTTAAACTTTTTAAAAACTTTTCCGCTTCTTTAAACTCTTGTCCGCGCTTAGCGGAATTATAAGCATTTAAAACCGCGCTTCCTATAACGGCGATTTCAGCGTCTCCTTTTAATGTTTGAATATGCTTCTTTTCTGAAATGCCAAAACCGACCGCGATAGGAATCTTAAAATATTTTCTTATTTTTTTCAAATTCGCGCTTAAATTTTTATCCAATGAATTTTTTTGCCCTGTTATCCCTTTTCTTCCGACAAAATAAAGAAATCCTTCAGCGATTTTCGCGTTTTTTTTCATCCTCTCGGTTGTGCTTGCTGGAGATAAAACTCTGATTAAAATCAGATCATTCTCTTTAGCATATTTTATAAAATACTCGCTGTTCTCTTCTTCTAATGGAATATCTGGAAATATCAAGCCGCTGCATCCCGCTTTTCGCGCGTCTTTGCAAAACTTTTCAACGCCATAATTAAAAACAGTATTAAAATAGCCCATAAAAATCAACGGGATATCAACTTTTTCTGACATCTTTTTCATTAAACCAAAACAGTCTTTTACTCTGATTCCATTATCTAACGCTGTCTGGTTCGCTTGCATAATAGTCGGTCCGTCTGCAACAGGATCAGAAAATGGAATTTGCAACTCAATAAAATCAACGCCGCAATCAGCCATTGTCTGAATAAATTTTTCACTTTCGCTCAAATTCGGATACCCGCAAACAATATGCGCCATAATCCCGACGCGATTTTCTCGCCTAATTTTTTCTAATTGTAAATTTATCTTATTCATTATTTTTTAATAATTTTCTAAATTTTTCAGCTTTTTTAAATACTAACGGCAATGGCGCGCAATAATTGTCGTTTTCTTTTAAATATAATTTTAATTCATCGGGAGAAAGCCATTTAAAATCAATTACTTCTTTGTCTTTAAAATTTATTTTTATTGTTGGAGTGATAATAAATCCTAATCCTACCCATTCATTGTTTGTAGATGTTTTATAATGAAATTTATCAAATATAAAACCTATTGGCTTAATTAATTTATTTTTTAATTTTATAAATTCTTTTTTTGATTTGCACATTTTAATTTTTATTCCGATTTCTTCTTCGGTTTCTTTGGCTAAATTTTCATTAAAATCAAGCGGTCGAAAAAATCCATTTTCTTTAATATAACAATTATGACCAGCCGCACCCATATCCCATTTTCCAGCGCTATATTTATCATGCTTTTTTGGATTTTTTAATTGAATCCCATATTTATTAGAAAAAGGATAAAAAATCATTGACCAAGTGCTATAATGCGTTAACACCGCTCTTGCTCCTTCTGTATGAGCGTGTTTTTTTGAAATTGGTCCGATAATATTACCTTTTGAATCACAATGAATAATATATTCGATGTCATTCCTTAAAATATTTTTAATCATAAAAATTTTTTAAAAATTAAATCTTGCTCTTTAAAAACTCTTTCCATTTTTTGTCACCGAGCGCTTCCGCTAAAATAAAAATATCTTTGTCTCCTCGTCCGGATAAATTCACGACTACTGTTTTGTTTTTGCTTAATTTCGGCGCTGTTTTTATAACTTCAGCGATTGCGTGCGCAGATTCCAGCGCTGGAATAATCCCTTCTGTTTTTGCCAGCAATTTAAAAGCAGTTAAAACCTCTTTATCAGTCGCGTATTTATACTCCACCCTTCCTTTTTTAAAAAGCAGTCCGTGTTCAGGTCCAATACCAGCGTAATCCAGCCCCGCTGAAATACTGTGCGTTTTTTCCACCTGCCCGTCGCTGTCTTGCAAAAAGTAAGATTTGTATCCTTCAACCACGCCTTTTTTGATATTTTTCTGCAGCCTTGCCGCGTGTTCGCCTATTTTCGCTATGCCCTTGCCTCCCGCTTCTACGCCGATCAACTTCACGCTTTTGTCTTTTAAATACGGGTTAAAAATCCCGATGGCGTTGCTTCCGCCGCCGACACAGGCGATAATATAATCCGGCTTTTTAATGTTATAAATATTTTTCAGTTGCTCCTTGACTTCCAATCCTACAATCGTCTGAAAATCCCTAACCATTGAAGGATACGGATGCGGACCAAGCGCGGAACCGAGCAGATAATAGGTGTCATCAACATTTGTGATCCAATCCTGCATGGTCGCCGTGACTGCGTCCTTTAATCTTTGCGTTCCATGAAACACTTGGATAACTTCCGCGCCCAGCTGTTCCATCCAAAAAACATTAGGCCTTTGACGATCGTAGTCCACTTTGCCCATAAAAACAGAGCATTTAAATCCGAATTTCGCCGCCACGGTCGCGGTTGCTAATCCGTGCTGTCCCGCGCCAGTCTCCGCGATAATCCTTTTCTTGCCCATTCTTTTCGCTAACAGCGCCTGCCCTAAAGAGTGGTTTATCTTGTGCGCGCCAGTATGGTTTAAGCCCTCGTTTTTAATAAAAATTTTCGCTCCGCGCAAATGCTCGGTTAAATTTTTGGCAAAATAGAGCGGTGTTGGGCGGCCATCGTAATTCTGATACAGATCCATTAAATCTTTTTGAAACCGCTTGTCTTTTTTCGCTTTACTGTAAGCTGCTTCTAATTCTTCCAGCGCAGGAATCAGCATCTCTGGCGCGTACCTGCCGCCAAAATCGTTAAAATGCCCGTTTATGTCAGCATCATATTCGGTTTTGATAAAAATATTAGTAGAATCTCTTGACATATTTTTTATTTATGATAATATATTTTGTAATGATACGAGGGTGGATGTTTATTAACAATCAAAAAACTGATCTGTTTGTATTCACCCCATCCTCGTATCTTTATTTGCTCTTTCGGGAAATCGTTCTAAACGGTTTCCCTTATTTTTTTGCTTTAAAATATGTCAAAAATCGAATTTTGCTTGACATATTTTTTATTTATGATAATATTTAAGTATTCATTTCTTCTTCCTTTTTGTTAAGAAGGGGTAAATTTAAAAAGATAAAATCTTTTTACACTTTCTATTGCTCTTTATGCTAATGGAGATAGGCATCAGTTCTATCTCCTTTTCTTTTTGCCTAAAAATATGTCAAAATAAATCTTGCTTGACATATTTTTTATTTGTATTAGTGTATTAATCATAAAGGGAGGGGTCAGAAAAATCA
>JAGLJD010000104.1 GCA_023142625.1 Candidatus Parcubacteria bacterium
GGGCGGGTCGCGACCCGCCCCTACTAAACATAAAATATAAAAATTTTTAGCGGAGCGATTTATCCTGTCCAATAAAACGCCATAATGCTAAAATCCACTAAATCAATTTTATCGTCATTATTCAAGTCAACGGTTTCCGGAGGCGACTGCCTTTTATACCAATAAGCGGCAATGGAAAAATCAATTAAATTTACTTTGCCGTCGCTGTTCAGATCGGCCTTGCCGCATTTTTTTTTGTCCTCATCTTTGGAAATTGTTTTTGTGCTAACTATAAAATTCACAGCATTGCTAAAAGAGCTAATATTTCCATTAATGGAAGATTTTGATTTAGTGTGATGATTTCCCATCTCTAAAAAAGAGGTATCAAAATTATATAAATATATTCCATCTACATCCGCTTGGGTTTTTACAAAATGCTCTTCGTCCGAATTTACCGTTATAATAATATCGCTCTCTGGAGCGCTCTGTCCAAAAATTATTATATTTTCTCCCTGTTTAACCTCGCTTTTATCAACTCCTATAGTCGGAGCGATAAAAGCCTCGCTAATATTTGTCGTAGCGCCGAATGTAACGCCTACTGGAAATGTAAGCAAGCTTGAACGAATTCCTTTACTGTCTTCGCTATAAAGAGAAAAAATATAATTGCCAGCCGACAACCCAGTAAGATTTATTGTAAAATTCGCGTCTGTGCTAGAAATAGTCGTTGCGGCTATTTGCGCGTCTTTTAAGAGAATGACAGAACTTTTCGGATATGCCCTACCTGAAAAACTAACACTTGTGACTGGTTGAATAACAGCTCCAGCTCCACCACCACCTCCACCTCCACCTCCCACATTTCCGCAAGACCCGCAATCAGCAGGACAAGTGTCGCATGTTTCAGAATTATTACAAGAACCATCGCCGCAGAAAAGAGATGGATTGTCTGATAAAATAATATAATAACAAAAATTTTGAGATGTTGCTGTAATTTTATTCAAACCAGTGTCAACAACACTATCACTTAAAACAACCCATTCTGAACCATTCCAGCGATAAACCATTAAACTGCTCTCGTCAATGCCTCCGATGTCAGAATCAGTATAATAAAAAGTTAAAACAACGGGCTTGTCAAAATATGAAACCACGCTGTTATCGCTCGTTTTTTTAAATGAAATGTTATAAAAAATATCTGCTGCTAATTTTCCGCTCGGCAAAGGCTTGTCAACCGTTACGCTATCTTCAGGCATAGAATACATAGTCATTTCAATCTCTTCACCCGAACTTAAAGCATATTCCTGCACGCGTATATCAAGACTGGAATTATTAGGATTTAACAAGGTTTCTGTAAAAAGTTGGTCTGTAGAAAACTGGTGGATTTCTTTTGCGTAAAAAATTTCTATTTGAAAATTCGCGGTTGACGCCTCTGCTTTCTTAAATATTAAATCTAAAATAAAAATTACAAAAATAAAAATTACAAAAATTGTAATTAAATAGTTAAAAAATAAAAATTTTTTAAAAAATTCTTGCCGGTATAATTGCGAAGTAATTTGTTTAAAGGATTGTATTTTTTCATTTTTCATTTTTCATTTTAATTTAACGCAACTTATGGAGCTGCCACTGTCAATAACATATTTATGGAATAACTATCTATTGACTGTCCTGCTGGAATTGTTTGAGAAATACTAACACCAGTTAAATCCCAATAACAATCTGTGTCCGCAGAGGCGCCGGCCGTTAGCAAGGTTATGGAATTAGCAGCCCCTTCGGAGAAAGAAACTGAACTCTCCTTGGTAACATCTGTCGCGCTGCATGTTCCTCCAAGCGTTCCAACCGAAGCATTGATAGTCATCTGACCGCCCAAGCTATCATCGTCAGCGCCATCTCCCGCAGAAGCCGTCGGATCATTAAAATCATAGTCGCTTGTCGCGCCATCCCAAAAAGCAGTCGCCCCCAAATCAGCAGTTATCGTTAATATCCATTGAGGATTAGCGGTTGTGTTTTGAACCCTAATTTTTTGAGCTGTTACTCCAAATGTTCCCGTGCCAGTTTGGTAATCAAAAGAAAAAGTAGCCCCAGTCATTGCCATTGTAGGGCTGGCCACAGAACTGCCTCCGCTGTCAACAATATCAACGGTTAAAGTTCCAGAAGGAGCAGTATAATGCACGGTTATCTGTATTTGATCTATCCAAACATCAGCATTAGCAGCAGACGCTTCTACTGCGAGAACTAATCCAAAACCGCTATTTTCTATTTCTAATTCTGACCAACTTGCTACGCTCCATTTATCATCAGATCCACCATAAGTCTCAGTGCCTAATGTGCTTGGCCAATTAGTTCCTGCAGCTGCTTTGTCGTCACTGCTTGCCACGGGCGTTCCTGCAGTTTTCGTAAGCTGAAGATGATAATCTTTGCCAGTACCATTAGCCCCGCCATTGCTTCTTCGCAAAATGCTCACTTCAATACCGTCAATAGTTGAATTAGTCGGGAGATCAAAACTAAAATTAGAAAGAATTAATGTCTGAGATTTTTTGGCATTATCAAACTGATCCGCTGTAATATATACCTCGCTGGCATCCTCTGATACTAAATCCGCCTGAATACTTGCACCTTCTTCATTCCATGCCTGATCATCACAATCAGAATAACCTCCGCCGTCCTTAACAGAACTAACAGTTCCAGCTGTTTTAATTTGCGTAGCAGCAAAAATTTGTTTAACTTTTGGCGGGAAATTAAAAATTTGCGGCCAGCCTGAAAAAACCCAACTCGTTATCATAAAAAAAATAAAAGATATGTATAAAAAATTTATTTTTTTATTTTTCCTAAATAAAAACATAATGACAAATTTTTAAACGCGGTTTCTGGATGCGATATTTATAAATTAAATATAGATATAAATAAGGGTTGTTCCCGAATACAACATTCAGTAACAACCCAAAAACAATTCAAAAACTAATTACTCTTTTTTCTTTAACAGGAGCAGGCGGGACACTGAAGTATAAATCCAAAATTTAACTACAGGGCGGAACATTGATTTTTTCTCCAACTTTAAGCGTGTAAGGCGGTTTTAGCTTATTAACTTTAGTAAGTAATTTCCACGACACATCAAAACGCTTGGCAAGCAAATTAATATCTTCGCCGGATTTTACTTTATATTCTACCCAATCTTTTTTAATCCATTTTTTACGCCGTCTGTACAGCCAAAAAAGAAAAATGGCAACCAAAACAACTGAAAAAATACAGGCATTAATTATCCATCCGGTTTTTGTCGGCTTGGAAAAAAATATTATTGAATGTTTTGATGTCTCTCTGCCGTCCATTCCTTCATAGCCGACTTTTAAACTGGTTCGGTACCAGCCACCCAAAATAGGCTGTTTTAGCTCATAATTCCATGAACCTGTTTCTCCCCTAAAAATCGTTCTTTTTGAAGATTCGATTTCATATAATTTCAACCCAAAAATATAGCGGGTAACCAATTGAATATCAGATTCAATAGAAATATTACCTTTATTTTCAAGATAAGGAGTAGTAAAATAGCCGCCGTTTGGATTGGGAGAAATTTTAAAATCGGAAATTATTAATTTTTTTATCAATCCCCCATCTATAACTACTCCAACCCTTATCGCCATACGAGTGCTAAGCCTTATGCCTCCCTTTAGTTTCTGGGGCGGCTTTTTTTCCTGAATAGCAATACAGCCGTTATATTCTCCAGATTCTATATCTTGCGGAACAGTAACAGTAAAAGGAATTATTTTGCTTTTCATTGGATCCAAAACCACTTCGTTCTTTTCAAGTTTAATCCATGATCCGACATTCTTATTTTCTTCCCCAAATTGTTTGCAAGCAAAAGATCCCCCTGTAGCTGGAGAAGAATCAGCCGAATAGACAAATAAAGTTTTTGTTTCTTTGGTATCGTTGATTATTAGTACGCCATCCTCTTTGATTTGACCAGGATTTAAACTATAAATAAAAATTGATTGGGTTTGAGGATTGCTTAGGTCAGGATAAGCTGGTCTTCCGCCGACGCCCTGAAAATCAAGAGCTAAAGCTTCTGAGGAAAAAATAAGGGTTAAAACAAAAATACATACAAAAAAACAATGTCTTATTTTTTGACTTTTAAAATTAAACATATTTAAAAATTTAGGAGCCAATTGTTACGGTCAAATCAAGAGTATAAGTATCGGCCACTTGACTGGCTGGAATTTTTTGTGTAATATTGTCTGCCGCTCCAATAAAATGCCAACGACATCCTGTAGGCGCAGACCCGCTAGCCGATATTATAGTAATATTGTCTGTTGACCCCTCTACAAATGAAGATGAACTGCCAAGAGTTATCTCGGTTACTGGACACGCTGTATTATCAGGCCAACCGCCCCTTGTCCCGGTTGAAGGATTTATAGTCATCTGCCCGCCCACGCTGTCGGTATCCCCCGCGCCATCAGTATAACCATCAGTGTCGTTAAAGTCAAAATTTTCCGTTGAACCCCCATTTTGCCAAAGAAGAGTATTGGTAGTGCCAATAGTTACTGACCATCCAGCAGTAGCGGTTGGATTATTTGCCCGAATTCTTTGAGTATCAGTCCCGATCTGACCATTAGCGTCCTGGGTATCAAAAGAAAAAGTAATCCCGGTCATAGTTACCCCGGGGCTGCCAACTGTAACGCCGGAAGCGTCAACAAAATCTGCTGACCATGTTCCAGCGCTAATAACCTGAGAAAATTGGCTAACATCTGAAGCCAAAACATAAATTGTTGTTCCCGATGCAAGCATTGCTGTAATTACAAAAACAGTAATAATATTAAGTTTTCCGAGCAGTTTACGAATTAATTTGTGTTTGTACATAATTTTAATTTTATTATTAATTTAATTAATCTTAGTCTCTATCAACCTATTAAAGATTTTATAATTTGCCTATATTATACTGCATTTTATAAAAGTTCGCAAATTAAATGTCAATAGTTATTTTTTTAAAACAACTCGTAATTTAATTAAATTTAGTTATATTATACTACATTTTATAAAAATTCGCAAATAAAATGTCAATAGTTATTTTTTTAAAATTAAAACTCCGAGCGGAAATTTCGCTCGGAGTTTTTATATTTTTTGTTTGAATTGCTCTATTTCTGCTTGCCTTCAACAATTTTTTCTATAACGCTGGCTGGCGCTTCTGAATAATTTAAAAATTCCATAAAATAGGACGCCCGTCCCTGCGTATTAGACCGCAGCTGAGTAGCGTAGCCGAACATTTCCGATAGCGGAACTTTTGCAGTGATAACTTTCACTTTCCCGACCCCTTGCCCGCGATCTTCCATTTTTTCAATCTGCCCGCGCTTGGAATTCAGGTCGCCGATAACATCGCCCATAAACTTTTCAGGCGTCACAACCTCAACTTTCATAATAGGCTCTAAAATTATCGGGTTGGCATTTTTCGCGGCTTCTTGAAAGCCGCGATTTGCCGCGATTTTAAAGGCGATTTCAGAAGAATCAACTTCGTGGTAGGACCCATCATAAACAGTCGCTTTAATATCAATCAAAGGATATCCAGCGACAATTCCGTTTGCCATCGCTTCCTGTATTCCTTTGTTTACGGGCTGGATATATTCGCGCGGAACTACGCCGCCTTTAACTTCGTCAACAAATTCGTATCCTTTGCCTGCTTCTTGCGGCTCAAGCTTTATCCAGCAGTCGCCATATTGCCCACGTCCGCCAGACTGGTGTATATATTTTCCTTGCGCTTTTGATTCAATTTTAATCGTCTCTTTATAAGCGACTTGCGGCTTTCCAGTGTTTGCTTCAACTTTAAATTCCCTTTTCATTCTGTCTATAATAATATCCAGATGCAATTCTCCCATTCCTGAAATAATCGTCTGCGCTGTATCTTCGTCGGTTCTGATTCTAAAGGTCGGATCTTCTTCGGATAGCTTTTGCAGCGCGACTCCCATTTTTTCCTGATCCGCTTTTGTTTTCGGTTCAATCGCGATTGAAATAACCGGCTCTGGAAACGATATTGTTTCCAAGACAACAGGATTGTCAATGTCGCACAAAGAATGTCCTGTAAAAGTTTTTTTCAAGCCGATGGCGGCGGCGATTTCGCCCGTATATACTTCTTGAACTTCTTCTCGGCTGTTCGCGTGCATCTTCACAATTCTTCCAATCCTCTCTCTCTCGCCACTGTTTGCGTTCAATATATAAGATCCTGATTTTAAGTTTCCTGAATAAACCCTGAAAAAACAGAGCTTCCCGACAAAAGGGTCAATCGCGATTTTAAACGCAAGCGCCGTAAACGGTTCGTCCTCAGAAGTTTTTCGTTTGATAATTTTTTCTTCGTCTTTCGGATCAACGCCTTCTACTGGCGGAACATCAAGCGGCGACGGCAGATATTCATTGACAGCGTCAAGCAAAAATTGGACGCCTTTATTTTTTAAAGCGCTTCCGCAAAGCACTGGCACAATTTGATTTGCGATCACGGCTTTTCGCAAGACTTTTTTCAATTCTTCAACGGTTATCTCTTCGCCTTCTAAATATTTATTCATTAACTTTTCGTCATTTTCAACAATCGCTTCAATAAGCTTGGAGCGGTATTCTTTTGCCTGTTCTTTTAATTCGTCTGGAATATCGCAATCTTCCCATTCTTTTCCGTCCTCGTCTTTATAAATTCGCGCTTTCTGCTCAATCAGATCAATAATTCCTTTAAAATCAGATTCCGCGCCGATCGGCAGTTGGATAGGATGCGCGTTTTTTGTAAGCCGTTCGTGGATTGTTTTCAGGTCATAAAAAAAATCAGCTCCTGTCCTGTCTAACTTATTGACAAAAGCCAGCCGTGGCACATTGAATTTGTCCGCTTGCCGCCAGACTGTTTCGGACTGCGGCTCTACGCCGGCAACTCCGTCAAAAATTACCACGCCGCCGTCAAGCACGCGCAAAGATCTTTGGACTTCAGCAGTGAAATCAATATGGCCTGGCGTATCAATAATATTTATATTATGGTCTTTCCAAAAGCAGGTTGTCGCGGCGGAAGTGATTGTAATTCCTCGCTCTTGCTCCTGTTCCATCCAGTCCATTTCAGCTTCGCCTTCGTGAACTTCGCCGATTTTATGTTTTTTTCCGGTATAAAAAA
>JAGLJD010000105.1 GCA_023142625.1 Candidatus Parcubacteria bacterium
AATCAAAACCGAATTCGTTGTTGGTTCCGTAAATAATATCCGCTTGATACGCTTCTTTCCTCGTTGTTTTGCCTAAAAAATCATCGATAATTTCTATGCCAATGTCCCTTTTTTCATCTAATCCGTTTTTTGGATTCTGATAAATAAACGCTTCATCATGAACAATGCAAGAAATTGAAAGTCCAAGCAGGTCATATATCTGCCCCATCCAGATAGCGTCTCTTCTTGAAAGATAATCATTAACCGTGATCACATGCACCCCCCTTCCGCTTAAAGCGTTAAGGTAAATAGGCAGCGTTGCCGTGAGCGTTTTTCCTTCGCCAGTTCTCATTTCAGAAATTTCGCCGCGATGCAAAATTATGCCGCCCATTAACTGGCAGTCAAAATGCCGCTGATTTAAAGTTCTTTTCGCGCCCTCTCTAACTAAAGCGAATGCTTGTGGCAGAATTTTTTCTATTACTTTTTCTTCTGCTTCTCTATTATTCGCCTGTTTTATCATTTTTTGCCACTCTCTTGTCTTCTCTTTTAATCCGCTGTCTGTCAATTTTTCAAATTCAGATTCTAAATCGTTTATTTCTTGAACAATCGGCTTTAATTTATCTATTATTTTTTTATTCGGATCCCCGAAAATTTTGTTAAAAAATTTCATAAAATATAAAATTATAATAATACTTTGATTTTTTTGCCTTTGCGAGCGGGCTTTCTATTTCTATTCTTGTCTTTGCGAGCGTAGTGCAACGGAGCGAAGCAATCTCATTACTAAGTGAACAAATCTATGATTATAAATTTTTTTGCGTAATTAATCAGATTGCTTCGTCGCACCTCTCTCGCTTCGCTCATTCGGCTCCTCGCAAAGACAATAATTTTCATCAAAAATTTGGATTGAGGAGCGAGAGTTGGGCTTTGGTTTTCTCTCGCTCTTGAAACTTTAATTGCCCTTTTTAGTTTGATTTTGAAAAAAACTGAAAAAATCAACAACCCGGGCTATTATAAATAATGAAACAATAAAACTGATGCTTATCACGGATATTTTTTTTACATTCTCTGTAACCCACGCAACATCTTTGATAAATAATAAAACTAAAAATATCGCCAGAATTAATAATGTGGTACTACGACACCAATTAGGTCTTTGTGTTATTAAATTTTGAAAATATTTTTTCGAAAAATTTTTCATTTTTTTCCTCCTTTTCGCCCAATTTAAATTTTTGATATTAAATTGTAAAAAAATAAAATGTTTTAACTGATTGTATCTTATCTATTCTAAACCGATTTGTAAAGGAATTATAATTCTATATCGCGAAAGAATGACTTGAAATTTTAAGCCAAAACTAAAAATCTTTAATAAACTTATCAAGTTCTCGTTTTAATTTATAGCTATTACAGCGCATAAATATTCCGTAATACGACTGAAGCGATTGATTAAAAGAATTTTTAGATATCAAATTTTGATCCAATTTTTCTTTATTATCTTTAATTTTTTTAAACACCCTCTTTTTGGTTTTTGTCCGAAGTGTTATATAATGAGGTAAAATAACATATCCGAGAAAATCAACACCCTGTCCGAATTTTCTAATTTCTGTTTTTTGAGGATGTAATTTTAAATTAAGTTTTGTATTTAAAAATTCCTCTATTAAGTTAACAATATTATTAAGATATTCCGGGTTTGAATTAATAATCACAAAATCGTCAGCATATCTAAAATAATATTTTATTCTTAATTGCTTTTTAATGAACCAGTCGAATTTATCCAAAAATATATTAGCAAAAATTTGTGAGGTTAAATTACCTATTGGTAAACCTCTTTTTTCTAAAAAATTTTTCTTTAACTCTCTCTGCGGAAAGTTTTCCGCAATTATGAAAAAACTTGATATAATTTGCCATACTAGCCACAAAAATTTATGGTCGTTAATCTTATTTTTTATTATTTCAAAAAGTTTTTGGTGAGATACGCTATGAAAAAATTTTTTAATATCGCATTTCAATACATAAACCTGCTTTGTGTAGTTATTGCTAACTTTCCGTAATGTACGGGATAAATTCCTAACAGCCAAATGAGTACCCTTATTATTTCTGGACGAATACGAATGATATATAAAAGTTGGATTAAAAATTCTATATAATTCCTTAAAAACAATGTGATGAACTATTCTGTCTTTAACTTCGGCTTTATGGATTATTCTATGCTTTGGATCATAGATATGGAATTTTACATAAGGGCAGTGCTGATAAGTTTGATTAACTAATTCGTTATGAAGCTCAAAAATATTATCTTCCAAATAACGCTCAAATTCCATCATGTCATATTTTTTTGATTTGCCTTTTTTGAATTCATTCCAGCAAATTAAAATATTTTCCAAACTAATTAATTTATCATAAATATTATGGATCATAAAAATACAGATATTCCAATAATTAAAAAATTATATGAACTGTATAAACTTTTTTATAAATACTCTGCTTTATTTCCTAAAAAAGATAAACATACTTTAGGGGCTAAGTGCGAAATGTATATTATTGTTACGCTTGAACTATTGTTGGAGACCAGTTGCGCTTACAGAGATGAAAAGTTGGCTTTAATTAAGAAAGCTAATGCTAAATTTGATACCCTAAAACTGTTTATTAGACTGCTAAAAGACTTGAATATTATTGATAGTAAAAAATATCTCGAATTACAAAAGCAGATTCAAGAAATTGGCAGAATGTTAGGCGGCTGGCAACGCTCGCTTAACTAAATTACCTCAAAGATAATAACGAATAAAGACCTCTATAATGAGGCCTTTATTACATTTAGACACAACCCGAGAAACAAGAGACCGCTAGAATAGTTGTCGTTGGCATTGGCCAAGTTGTCCGTGTTGTCGAAGTTGAGCTTGTCGTCGTTAGCCTTGAAGTTAAGCGAATAGTCGGCGGACTGCCAGAAAATTCGTCTTTTTCCATCTTTAACCACTGGGAAAATAGCTTGAAAAGTAATATTCCCCCTGTATTTTATTTGGCTCTTAAAAGTTGAACGCCAGAAAAAGACAAGTAGTGCCTAAATTTTCACATACTCTTTTGCAATCCAAAGTGAACCGCAAAATTCTGATGCGTTGGTAGAAATTTAGGGTTTCGGCGAACCGCTACCCCTTGAGACCGGTTGCATTAGCCTACTCCCAAATTTATTTTATCATATTTTAAAAAGAAAAACGAGGCGCAACATTGTCACGCCTCGTGATTTTAAAAATTCGACCAAAAACCAAGAACCAAAATTTTTGATCCAAAAACCAAGGAACAAAAAGACCAAATCCCTGCACTACCCGAGAAACAAGAGACCGCCAGAATAGAAGTCGTAGGCAACGGCCAAGTAGCCCGTGCGGCCGAAGCTGAGCTCGTCGTCGCTAGCCTCGAAGAGAAGCGAATAGTCGGCGGACCGCCAGAAAAGAGCGGCCATATCCAGTCCGGGCGTGTTGTAGTCACGCGCCAGAATGTCAGGATAAGCAATCATTGCAAAAATATATTCAATACCGCTAAGTGAAACAAAGTTGGGAAACAATGAAATAATTTTCCTGTCAGCGTGAATTGAATATCCCTGCAAAGAATCAGGGAGAAATATGCCTGATTGCGGCGCTTTGGAAGCAGCTTCAAGTAATTTGCCATGTCTTGTGCCGGAAACGATTGAAACCTCGCCTGCCAAAGTTCCTTGTCTGTGATTATAGAAAGTACGATCGGGAAACTCATTCTTATAAGCCCGTCCCACTCCTTCAAGCAAATCTTCTATAACTTTTCCCAGTTTTGTTAAGTCAGACAATTCCGGAATATGCGGTATCGGAAGAGGAAGATAGCAGCGATTAAACGCGTTTTCTCCGATTCGCGGATACTGCAATGATTTCTCCTTGACGGATTCGCATTTATCCTGAAACTCGGATAAAGACGGATATTTATATCCATGGAGATAATCTGTTAAACGTTTCAGTGTGTCTTGATGATCAACAACATGCTGATCAAGATAAAACTTCCTATTTTCATCAGTTACCGGCAACTTAAATCCGCGAGGCGGAATAACGCGACTAGTGTTATCGAACAAAGATTTAATAATCTCGATAATTTCGATTGACGCTTCGCCGGCAAGCAACTTTTCCTGATCCATGGGATCAACCATATTGAGAATCGCCTCAACTTGCCCAAGCAACTTGTCGCCGTATTTAACACCGATTTCCGGCAACTGATTACTTAGTCGTACAAAAGCATCAATACCAATGCCTTTCTCTACTCTTGCTACTTGCTCCAAAGTTAATTTGTGATGATCCATTTCCCCCCCTTTCAGGCCAAAAGCCCGAAATTTAAATTTTTCCTCTGCCAGAGGACTGGGATTCTTCCATTTAGAAAGAATGATTTATTTTATCACGATAATATATAAAAGTCAAGAAACCCCGCCCTAATTTTTTAAACTTGGGCGGGGTAATTCTATTTTTAAATTATTTCTTTTCTTTCTTTGCGTCTTTTTCATCCTTTTGATCTTTTCCGCCTTCTTTCTTGTCGCCCTCTTTTTCTTCTCCTTCTTTCTCTTCTTTTGGCTGTTCGGTTTCTTCCTTCTTGACTTCCTCTTCAATTTTCGGCTGCGACACATTAGCAACTACTAATTCATTGTCTGTTGTTATTTTAATATTTTCAGGAATAGACAGATCCTTTATATGAATAATATCGCTAAAACTTTTTAATACGCTTAAATCCACCTCTATTTTGCTAATAAGATGGCGAGGCAGACACTCAATCTCAACGCTTTTTAAAACAGTGGATAATATGCCGCCCAGTTCTTTTACCGCTTTTGACTCGTTAATAAATTTTAATTCAACCGTTGCGGTTAATTTTTGCCCGTATTTAATTTTATAAAAATCAATATGGTCAACTTTGTCGCTCACGGGATTATACGACACGGAATGGATTAAAATCGGCAGTTCATCTTTTTCTTCTCCTATTTTAAGATTAACTAAAGCGCTTCCGCCCGCTTTTTTATACACCTTTTCAAATTCTTGATAATCAACAGTTAAAATAGTCGGCTCTATTTCAGACCCATATATAATAGCCGGAATCTTGCCGTCTTTTCTTAATTGCTGGACTTTTTTTCCGATCACCTCTCTTTTTTCAGCTTTTAAAAATAAATCCATAATTTTTTACTTAATAATTATACTTTGATGCTTTTGATTTTTTTAATAAAATTCGACTTTAACTAACAATATAAATAAGTGAATAAATCCAAAATTCAAAACAATTTTGAATTATAAATCGTTTTGGATTTGTAATTTTAATTATTGTAATTTATTTGTAATTTTAGATTTGGAATTTATGTTTCAGATAAAAATTTACCAAAAAATCAGACAAAAAATATCAAAATTAAATTTTTTATCTTATTATCTCCTTAAAGTCTATTTTTTTATCTTCTAATATGCTATGAAGTTCTAAAACATCGTCGCTGTTGACATAGTCTCCATTTTGAAATTTGAGAACTTCAGACTTTTTTAAATCAGTGGCAAAGGTGGCTATGCTAACGCCGAAAGGGCTATAATTTATTACTCCTAATAAATTGTTAAAGCATTTATGGCATTTAATGTAAATTAAATTGCTATTGCCGCCATCCTCTAAAATCGACACTTCTAAACTTCCATTTTTGTTTCCGCAAATTGGACAATTAGTGATTATATTCTCTAATTCTGATGAATTGTCAAAAACTGGCAAAGAATCAAACATAAAAAATTTATAATTAAAATTATTTATACTTTTGTTATTTTTACTTTTGTATAATTTTGTCTATGCCCTAATGTCCTTTTATATCTTGTCTTTGATTTATACTTCACTACAACGACTTTTTTATTTTTTCCCTGCTCAATTATTTCGCCCTGAACCTTAACGCCATCAATAAAAGGATTGCCGATTTTAATCTCCTTTTCTTCCTTGTCTGAAACGAGCAAAACTTCTTCAAAATTAATTTTTCTTCCAATTTTTTCATCAATTTTTTCTATTTTTAAATCATCTCCTTTTTTAACTATATACTGTTTTCCTCCAGTTTTTATCACTGCTAAATTCATATTTTTTTCTAAATTTAAGTTATAAAATAACCATACTCTAATCGCGCATTTTTGTCAATACGAACATAAAAATTTTATTATGAAAAATTTATAATTCGTAAATTATTTTAGCGATTTTGCCGCTGTCGTGCCGAACCAATGCTCTTTTTATTGCGTCATTTTTAGCCTGTTTAAAAATTTTATCGCTTAAAAGATTACCGCCGATAAATTTTGTCTTTGTTGAACTGCTGTTTAAATCCTTATAATCTACAAGATATTCTCCTTTTTTAGAATATTTTTTTAATAAATTTTCCTCTGGTTTTTCTTTGTTAAAAATTAAATAATCAATGGCATTTTCCCCAATCTGTTTTTCCAATTCATTCAGATGCCCGACAACTGAAAGATTATGAGTATGCCCTAATTTTGTCATTAAATTGCATATATATATTTTTTTTGCCGTTGATTTTCTGACAGCGTCCGCAATCCCTTTTACTAAAAAATTAGGCGTAATGCTGCAAAACAGATTTCCCGGATTTATAACAATTTTATCAGCATTTTTAATGGCAAAAATGGCTTTTGGATTTGCTTCTGCTCTTGGTTCAAGTTTTAATTTTTTTAAATTGCTAATATCTGCTTCGTCAATATTATGCTGCCCTATTATTTTTTTTCCGCTTTTCAAAACCGCTATCAATTTTGTATTTTTTAAAGTAACAGGGATGACTTTTCCTTTAATCCTTAAAATTTGCCCGGCATTTTCAACCGCTCTGTCAAAACCGCCTGTTATTTTTTCTAAAGTTGATAAAAAAATATTGCCGAAATTATGCCCTTTTAATCCCCCCTTGATATAACGGTAGTTAAACAATTCCCGCAATACTTGGCTTGATTCCGACAAAGCCACTAAGCATTGCCTTACAT
>JAGLJD010000106.1 GCA_023142625.1 Candidatus Parcubacteria bacterium
CCTCTAAATAACATATTAGAAATTGCCAAAGAGTACATTGTGCTACTTTTTTCAAATCCAATAAGTTGTTTTGTTTTTATGTTTTTTATTCTCTGTTTTTTATCTGACAATTTAGAATTTTCAATCTCATAAATAAGTTTATTCATTCCTGCAATTAAAAATGCGCCTGTGCCACAAGCAGGATCAAAAATTATATCGTTTGTCCTAATCTCTATTAATTCAGTAAATAAAGTAGTAATATGATTTGGAGTTAAAACAATCCCTTTCTTAACATTTGTTATACCTGCATATCTTAAAAACTCTTCATAAAATTTTCCGATTATGTCGTAAGATGTTTTTTTCTCAAATAGAGGGATAACTTTTTCTTCAAGTTCTTTTAAAATATCTTTTAGTATGTCTGTAGAAATCAAATCATTATCTGTTTTAATAAATGTCAACTCATTTGTTAATACTTCTATTTTATTTTTATCAATTTTTTCACTTGCTAAAACATCACTAATTGTTGTTGGAATATTTCTAATGATTGTTTGTGTATTCCATGAACTATAGCTATTTTTAAAGTCTGCTCCACTTTCTTTTGGATACAAACAAATCATCAAAGCGCTTAGAAGAATAGGTCTTTTTTGGGAGTCTAAATTTCTTAAAAGTCTATTAATTTCACTTGATGATTTTGAAATATCATTAGATATTTTTTCTAAATCAATATTCTCAAAAAACGCGAGATAATCTTTTTCGTCTAATATTTCATTTTTATTTATATTTTGAATTTCATTTCCTTTTATAACATAGGTATCAAGCCTATGATTATATTCATCATTAATATCTCCAGAAAAAGCAATGCCTATTATTTTCCAATTTTTTAGATATTTTTTAAGAGTTTTTTTTTCTTTACTTAAATTATCATTTGTAAAAAAAGATAAATAATGCTTTATTCCGTCAACCGCAAAATCAACAGGCTTATCTTCGTTTTTTGAAGCATGATTTTTTATTTGATTTTTATTTTCAACTAAAATTAGCAATTTTTTACTTTCATTTACATAAATCAAATCAGGGTAGCCATACTTGCCAGTTCCTTTTTTACTTGTTTTATCTAAAATTTCCTGAAGATATTTATTGCTTTGTTTTTGAACAGTCCAATTTTTGCTATATAATCTGTTTTCCTTAATAAAATTAAACAAGTCAATGTCAGTTTTAGCTTCATTTTTTCTTAATTTTGACATATTGATTTAATATTTTAGATAATTAAGATTATTCATATTTTACCATATTTATAAATTTTTATCAAAATAAAAAATAACTGCAAATTGCAGTTATTTTTTTATTTATTTTTCAGCCATTTTAAGGTCTGCCTTATCCCTGTTTCTAAATCTGTCCGCGGGCGCCAGCCTAAAAGTTTTTTTGCCTTATCGTAATTTAAAATACTTCTTTTTACCTCGCCGGGCTTATCTTCTTTCCGATTATAAATAAATCTTTTTTTTGTTATTTTTTCAATCGTTTTAATAAGACCTAAAACGCTTGTTTCTTTGCCAGCGCCAATATTAAAAACCCCGGAATATTTAGAGTTTTTAGATAATATCATAGCATTAACAATATCATCAACATAGACATAATCCCTTGTTTTTGATCCGTCTCCATAAAGTATGCTTTCGTTGCCGCTCGCGGCATTATGCGTAAATATTCCGATTACTCCGCATTCGCCCCCTTTGTATTGCCGCGGACCATAGACATTTGCCAGACGCAATACTGCGTAATTCAGATTATTCAGCTCTTTCCGCAGTTCTAAATATCTTTCAGCGGCGTATTTATGGATTGCGTAAGGCGAAAGCGGATAGATTAAATCTTCTTCGGCGGCAGGAGCAGAAACATCTCCGTATAAAGCGCCCCCAGTTGAGGCGAATATAACTTTTTTTACCCTGTTTTTCGCGCTGTGTTTAAATATAGCCAAACTTCCCAAAGCGTTGATTTTATTGTCAAAAATCGGATCTTCAACCGATTTCCCAACATCAATTTGGGCAGCTAAATGAAAAACATAGTCAAACTTTTCTTTTTTAAAAATTTTTTCAATATCGTTGGAGCAAATATTTGTTTTGTAAAATTTCGCTTTCGGATTAAGATATCCCTTTTTTCCGCTAATCAGATTATCAATAATAACAACTTCGTTTCCAATTTTAATCAATTCATCCGCTAAATTCGAGCCGATAAACCCCGCCCCGCCTGTAATTAAAACTTTATTCATAAGATTTATTTTTATAAATTTTTATTAACTCTAACAAAATTATTTTTTTAAAGCAAATATGCGACAAGTCTATTTTTAGTTTTTAAGGCATTTTTCAGGATACCACTGGACAAAATTATTCTTTTGTGATATGCTTTTTATGTAAATCAGATTTTCTTTAATTTTATATTAAAGAGTTTGATGTCGTTAGTAAAGTGTAGAGATAGAGTCGAATTTCTACGAGTTACTGCGTATTAATTAATTTTATCTTTACATTTTTATGCAAGGAACAATCAAAAAGTTGACTGATAAAAACTTTGGTTTTATCGCTCAAGAAGGTGGAGAAAAAGATCTTTTTTTCCATGCCAACGAATTAGTTGGAGTTAGTTTTGATGAATTAAGAGAAGGCGATGCTGTCAGTTTTGAGGTGCAAGACACCCCAAAGGGACAAGCAGCCGTACAAGTGAAAAAAGCGTAAGTTATTTTCAACAATACTAATATTAAAAAAAACCGCCAATCAGGCGGTTTTTTTTGTTGTTGAATAAGTTTTTGTTATACTATAAAATACTTGATTTATCAGCGGAAAAGTTGTATTATAGTTAATAGGATTAATGTTAATTTAAAAATTTAAACAGACAATCTTAACCTATTTTTAGAAATTTTAACAAACTGGATTTTGCAAAGAAGGAGATTGACGAAATAATTTTTGCATTTTATGGGCTGGATAAGAAAGAGAGAAAAAACAACTAAATAAAAAATTTGATTTTTAGATATGAAAGTGATACTATAAAATCAATAAACATATTAAAATAGTTTTAAATTTTAATTATGCAAAGCAAAGAAGATATAAAAAAATGGCTGATTTTAAGATTAAAAAAATCTTTACCAACATTTGAGTCAATAGATACTGATTTTAAAAAAGCGGAAGATATCGGCAATAGTTTTCTTGAAACAGTTTCCGCATATACTAATACTAATGGAGGTTGGCTTATTTTAGGTATTCATGAAAAAGATGGAAAATTAAAATACATTGGAATAGAAAAACCGCAGGCAATGGAAAATAAAATTATTGATAAATTAGAAAAGGAATTTAATCTTAAACTGCTTTCTTGTTCGTTAGTTTCAATAGAAAATTTTGAGGGATATGAAAATCCTATAATTTTTGTCCAAATTAATAAAGTCACAGATTCGTTATATAGGCCTTGTTATATAAAATCTCGCGGCGAACGCAATGGTTCATTTGTGAGAATAAGCCAAAGAGACCATAAAATGTCAGTTGAAGAAATAGATATGCTTGTCAGAGAACGAGAAAGAGTTAGAGGAAATTTGCCACCGGCAGAATTAGTTCCAATTGCGCAAGCAGAAATAGAGGATTTTGACATTACTAAAATTAAAGAATTTATAAAAGAGTATAATGCTAATTTTAAAATTCCAGTAAAAATAGAAGACGCAAGAGAATTTTTAAAAGAAAGCAGTTTTATTGATAAAAATAATATTCCAACATTGTTAGGATTATTGTGGTTTGCTAAAAATCCTTTTTCTCTTATTCAGGCGAACGCGCAAGTGTATTGTAGAATACAGAGGGAACACATAGATCAGCCGCTTTTAGATAAAGAATATATCAGGGGGACAGTTTTGGAACTTATTAGTAAGACAAGAAAGTATGTTTCAGAAAAAATGAATGTGAAAAGAATTATAAAAAAAGGAGATTCTATTGATATTCCAGATTATCCGGACGATGTATTAAAAGAAGTTATTGTTAACGCAGTTGCTCATCGTGATTATGATAAAAGAAACTACAATAATCATATTAGTGTTGCTTTATTTAAAAATAAAATTGAAATTACGAATCCAGGATCATTAAATCCTGATCTTTATAGTGAAAATTATATTTTTCCGTCTTCAAAACCCAAAAATCCGCATTTGTTTTCATTTTTAACAAAATTTGAGGCGGAAAATATTGGCAAGGGGTTTACTACATTATTGCATAAATGCTTGAACAACGAAATCGGATTTCCATATTTTGACATTTCCAGTTCAGGCGATGTTAAAGTTATTATTCCTAAGGGAGAATTATTAGATGAATCTGTTGAAAATTGGCTTAATTTTAAAAGGCATTTTTTCGAAAAAAAGGGATTCGATCGATTGGATAAAAGACTTAAAACTGTTTTGGCTTATTTTTATAAAAGAGATCAAAGAGTTAAAGAAGGAAAGTTTGTTATTAATATTACCGCAGAGACAAATTGTCTTGAACAACTTTCTAAATTAGAAAATGCCAATTTAATTATCCCAAGACAAATTGCAAGCAGCAAGGTGTATTTTTTAAACAAAGATTTACAAGAAAAAACATTTGAGGATAAATTAGAAAAAATTTTTGGTAGCAATTGGAATAAATTAAAAGCTGAAAATAAAAGAATTCTAAATATGATTTATGAATTTAGTGAAAATAATAAAGCCCCTTTGCCGGCTCGTCAAATAGCTCAAATATTATATCCGAATTACATTGATGATAAAGAGTTTCATGATAAATATTATGGAAAAATTAAAAGATTATGCCTAACAATGGAAAAATATGGACTTATTAACAGAAGGGATCCCGTTTCATCTCCGCATGGAGGATATTGGATTAATAAAAAGTTTAAGCAAATAACTAAAAATATAAAAAATTTTACAGGAATACAAGAAAAATTATCTAAAGACTTTGAATAATTTTTATATTTAAAAACAAAAATCGCCATAAAAGGCGATTTTTGTTATAATAAAATTA
>JAGLJD010000107.1 GCA_023142625.1 Candidatus Parcubacteria bacterium
AACAACTGCTTTTTTCAATTAAATAAACGATTATAATTATACAAATTAATAATATAAAAATATTATGAATGAAAATTTTTTAGAAAAAAATTTAAAAATATTATCGATTTATAACAAGGATTTAGCTGATAAAATATTAAGCCATACCAATTTAAATGCAAATTACGAGCTAAAAGAAGCAAAATCAGGTGATTATATATTATACAAGGATGGAAATTCCGTAGATGATGATATTGACCCTGTATGGAATGCGCTGGAAAAATATAATCAACTTCAGGATAAATCAAGAAAAAGTATTGCTGTAATACTTGGAATGGGTCTGGGGTATATATTAAAAGAATTTTCTAAAAGATATAAAGGGATTATTGTTGTTTTTGAACCCAATCTGGATTTTTTAAAAATAGTTTTTGAATTGGTTGATTTTACTGATGAGTTGAAAAAACCTAATATCAGGATTGCAAATACTTATGAGGATTTAGAAAAAGCTTATAATCAACTTTATTTTTTTGAATATAATCAAAATATTATTAATTTAAATTATTATGAAAACTGTGTTGATAGTGAAGTTTTTAAATATAAAGAAAAATTTGAAACTCTTCATGGAATTTATTACAGTAATTATAAAAACGGTTTTAAAAAACTGCCAATCTGGACAAAGAGTATGGTCAATAATATACCTGATATTGTTCAAAATCCTGACCTGCATTTTTTAAAAAATAAATTTAACGGTAAAACTGCGGTTATAATTTCAGCCGGACCTTCTTTAGATAAAAATATAGAGAATTTAAAACCATATAGAGATAAAATAATTGTTTTTTGTGTTGGCACAGCTTTAAAAACAGTCTTAAAACATGATATAATTCCGGATTTTGTTACAATTATCGATTATTCGTCGACTACGGAAAGCCAGGTTAAAGGAATTGATTTATCTGAAACAAATCTAATACTTGATATAACAGCTTATTCAGGACTTTACAAATTAAAAACAAAAAATACTTTTAATTATTATCCTGATGTGGTAGAACCCGCAAAATGGCTGGCTGAAAAATTTGATATTCCTATTCATGGATACAGAACAATGGGTACTGTATCTATATGTTCTTTATTTTCAGCAAGGCTGTTGGGTTGTAAACAAATTATTCTCATAGGGCAGGACTTAGCCTATACAGACGGTCAATGTTACTCTAAAGAAAGTATTTATGGAAATTATAAACTTCAGGAAGAAAAAATTATTATAACTGATGAAGAAGACATTAAAAAAACGTTTAATAACAATGAATCAATAATACAACGCCATGTTTTACAGCTTGAAAAAAATTTAATTACTATTAAAGGGCATAATGGAAAAATTCTTAAAACAAGACCTGATTTTTTTATGTTCCTAAAATATTTTGAAGAGATTGCAGTTAAATATGGAGAAGAAGTAAAACTTATCAACTCAACTGAAGGCGGAGCATATATTGAAGGATTTGAACATATTTCATTAAATGAATCGCTGGAAAAATATACAAATGAAAAATTTAATTTTAAAGAAATTATTAATAATGAAAAATTATTGAGTTCGAAACAAATCAAAAAAAGAAATAAAAAATCCGTAAATGCTTTAAAAGAAGTAATAATTGATTATAACAACATCAAAAATTTTATTAATATCATAATTAAAGAAATTTTGTTTTCTTATTTAAATGAAGAAGTGAAAAATAAATTTTTGGAAATCGAAAAAAATATTCTTATTTATTCTGAAATAATTAAGAAAAAATTTTTGGGATTT
>JAGLJD010000108.1 GCA_023142625.1 Candidatus Parcubacteria bacterium
TATAAACGACGGCGATTTGGTTTTAATTAAAAAACAACCCGATGCTGATCCGGGCGACAAGGTAGTCGTTTTAATCGGAGACGAAGCTACGATTAAAACTTTAAAGAAAGGTGATGATTGTGTTATCTTAGAACCGAAATCAACAAATCCAATGCACAAACCGCTTTATATTTTTGAAAATTTGCAGATTCAGGGTAGAGTGGTTGGAAAAATAAGAAATTAATTAATGGAAAATATGTGTAAAAAAAATACATCTCCACAAAATAAGAAAACAAGAGTGGGGGCACATCGAAGAGACTGCTCTGCGGGAAGGACATTACCTCATGCTAAACCTATGGCCGAAAGAAGTGCTTCCATGGGAAAGGTGCCACCAATACCTTTATCTAATAGAAAAAAATAATTCTATGGCAAAAGATAATTTAGCAAAACAAAACGCAGATATTAATAGAAGAATGATGTTGTGGTCTTGTGATAATGAAAATAACCTTTCATCTAATTATTCCAATTTTTTAACAACTTTAGCTGGATTTTTTATTGTGCTTTCGCCATTAGTAATAAATGATGAAATAGTAAAAAATGGCGTATGGTTAAAAATATTTTTATCAATATCAATTGTGTCCATTTTTTTATCATTAATTTTTGGAGGTATTTATATATTTTTAAAGAAAAATTTTTTTTCAAAATGGATAAAGAATTATTCAGAAATTTTTAATAAATGGAATAATTGTAGCACTAAGGATGATGAAGATAAAATATTAGCATGTGAGGAGTGTATATATAAAAAAAATAAAACAGAATCCCCTCAATGGCCACTTATTACGCAAACTATTTTATTGTTGTTTGGGATGTTTATAATTATTACTATTATAATAAAAATTTTAATTTTTTAAATATTAATTTTATGTCAACAAAAAAAGTTTCTAAGGCTCAAAAACAAAAGGAAAGAAATCCTAAAAAAGTAAAGATGGTTATAAAACAAAAAGGCATCAAGTCTGGTAAGTTGCCCAAAGGAAAGGTTTTGCATCATGTTAAGCCTGTGGCCGAGAAAGGGAAAACTACCAAAAAGAATACTAGAATTATCACGAAAGCAAAGCATAAAAGGATTCATAGGAACAGAAAAAAGCAAGGAAAAATATAAAGTGCATTATTAAAAAATTAGCACTTGACTATTAGGAGTGCTAATTATATAATACATAGGAAAGACGAGGCGTTTCTCATTTTTACATTTTAATAGACTGTTTTAAATAACTAAGTAGCGGGTTACAGCAGACCGTGAATACGGTTAGAGAGAAATAGTCGAACTCTCTTCTAATTAATTTAATTAGGAAGATTTATGGGGTGTAAAAATGACGCACCTGGCATGCGAGGTTGCCGTTCTCGGAATCGAAATGGATTATTGCGCGATAAGCGTGATGATACCCATGTAGGAACCATTGAGAAACAGTACGGAGTTGATCTTAGAGTTAGGTCCGATATGCATCTTGGGAATTATCTCGAGAGGCGTAAGATAAAATCCCTTAACGACCTTATTACTGGTCAATAAGGGATTTGAGCATTAGATGAGGTATAACGCCTCGTCTTTTTTATTATACTACAAATATAAAAATTATTAAATCGTTTTCGTAGCGGAGCGGAGAAAACACAATATTTCCCCTCTATAAACAAAGAAAAAATCAAATTTATCCCCCTTTTTAGAAAGCCTATCTTCAGTATTCATCTTAGAAAAATATTTTTTGAATTGCGTATAACTGGTTTTTATATGAATTTTTTGTTTAGATAATATGTTTAATTTGTATGTTATGCGGAATTATTAAAAAAATTTTTTTGAAAATATTTATATCTTAAACAAAAAATTCAAGGGTTAGGTTATTCAATTGTTGGTTATACAATATCAAAAACAGCAAAAAAGTCAATAAAAAAAGTTGACGAAATTGTGCGGTCGCACAGTTTTGTCAACTTATTTTTTAACGCAAATTTTTATAAAAATGTTCCACAGCCTTACAGGACTATGGAACCAACGAATAAAATGAATTTTTGCAAAACAGTTTCACTATCCGTCACAGTTTAAAAAATTGGTGCTGGGTAGATCTTTTTATAATTTCCCCAAGTCTAAATAATCGTCAAATTGAATTTTTTGGACAAATTCCGGCATATGGCTGATTAAAATTATTGCCCCCTTGTATTCATCAATCGCTTTGGCAATTATTGGTATATGTCGGAAATTTATATGATTCGTAGGCTCGTCAAGAACTAAAAGTCCAGGCCGCATTAAAACCAATCTGGCAAACGACAGGAGCCCCTTTTGCCCCTCAGAGAGATATGATACTTTATGTCCAAGCAAGTCTCCAGTTATTAAAAATCCTGCGGCAACCGCGCGCAATTGCTGAGTGTCAATGCCATCAGCAGAAATACACTCAAGCGATTCAAAAACAGTCTGCTCGTAATCAAGAGTCGCGAAATCCTGGCTGTAGTATCCAGTCCTAACGCCATCCATAATTCTTGCTCCTTCTGATTTGCCATTAACTAAAGTTCTAAGCAAAGTGCTTTTTCCGATTCCGTTCGGTCCTGAAATCAGCAAGCGCGTTTTTTTGTTTAGAATTTTTTCAACAATTTTTACAATCGGCTCATGATTTTGAATAACTTTTAACTGTTTAATCGCAACAATATCTCCAAAAATGTCTTGCGCCGGAATCGTAAAATTTTTAATCGTCTTATCCTCTTTCCTGACTTCAATTTTATTATCTTCAAGTTCGGCGGTTTGATCGCTCATTTTTCTTGCCAATTTTCTCATTTTTCCGCCTTTGTGCGCAAAAAAATTAACTTTTTGCTTGCGGTCTTTAATTAATTTTTCCAATTGCGCGTTTTTTTTGCGTTCTCTTTCAATACGGCTCTCAATTTCCGCGACAACAGAATAGTAATCCCCGACATAAGTTTCAATTTTTTTTGTAAATATATCAAGATATAAAACTCCTTCGGTAAAGCAATTTAAAAAATCAGCGTCATGAGAAATAACAATTACGGTTTTTTCATACATTATTAAAAATTCTATCAAATGGTCTATTCCGTCCTTGTCAAGATTGTTTGTCGGCTCATCTAAAAGTAAAATATCAGGTTTTTGTATTAGGGCGTTAGATAAAAGCAGCCGCGCTTGCTGTCCGCCAGAAAGCTTTCCCGCAACACTGTCTGTCGGCACAGCTAAATTAACAGCTTTCATTGCTTTTGAAATCTCACTTTTAAAATTCGGCGGCTGGATTTCAAAAGATGCGGCAAAATATTCTTCAACTGTTTTTTGAAAATCGTTTCTGTCAATAACTTGCCGAGCAGTTGCGATAGTTATTCCGTTAGAAATTGAAATTTTTCCTTCTTTGGCTTTTTTTTCGCCTTTAATTAAACTGAATAAAGTGCTTTTTCCAGCCCCGTTTTGACCCATCAATGCAATTTTTGAATTTGTATGCAAGTTAAAATTAGCCTCATTTAAAATTGGCTTTTTATGTAGATATTCGAAAACGACATTTTCAAATCTAAGTATTACTTGGTTTGCCATAATTATAAAAAAAAACAACCCATAATTTATGAGCCGTTAGAATGCTTTATTAATTACTAAATTTTATAATACAGTCAATAATCGCAGAGGTCAATAGACCAGCAACCCCTCTCCGATTTAAAAAATCGGGGAGGGGTTATATTATTTTATAACAGAATTATCTTGTCGCGCCAGAGTAGGCGATCGCCCGGACAACCCCGTCATCCGACAGGGCAAGTATCCCTAACGAGTTGCTCCTGAGTATGCTATTGCGCGTACAATGTCCCATGCTGTTGCTGAAGATGGATTATAGCCGTAAATCGCTTTGAAAATTTTAATTGCGGCTTTTTCGCTGTTTAAGTTTCTATTTGTAGGACGCAGTCCGTATGCGATAACCGTCACTGCAGCGTCATCATTTGGATTAGATCTGTTGGCTTTTCTTAAATAGATGTTTTCAAAAGCGGTTTCAGCGTTTGCCTCCGTTTCCGCGCTTGTTTCGCTTGGCCATCTGCCGTTAGCTATTTTAATCGCGTCGCTCCATTCATCTGCTGTTGACGGAAGTTTTCCAAAAGCCGATTTGTAAGAATTTATAACGCCAGCCCGCTCGCCTTCGCCTAATCGCAAAGTAGTCTCTGTTCCGTAAGCGATAAAATTAGTTAAAGAGTATTCTCCTTCTTTTGTTAAATATTGAGCGTTTTTTATTAAATTTTTTACATATTTTTTAACAACGACTTGCTCTTTGGCTAAATCTCTCTTAAATCTAAATCTATTTAACAATCCGTTAATATCGCCTTTCGCGATTTCAGCGGCTTCTGATATCATGCTATCTATTTCTGTTATCAATATTTTTACCGCTTCAACAACCTCTTCCGTCGTCGTTTCAGCCGTATCTTCAGCGCTTGTATCTTCATCTTCTTGCTGGTTTGTTTCGTTTACATTTTGAAGAATATGAAGAGGCATTCCGCCGCCTCCGCTTGATTGTGCCGCGCAAGTATTTCCGCTTTGAGTGTATCCTGAATTACAGGTAATTGAACAGTCAGCCGCAACTGTTCCGTTTGTAACGCTATTATTTGAACAAATTTGCAGAGCGGTTGAATAATCGGATTCTAAATCATCATCATCCCCGGCAGTCACTTTGTAATAATAACTTGTAAACGCGACCGTTGAGGCATCTGTGTAGGTTTCTGTTCCTTCTAAAATCGCTGATACGCTAATCTGTGAATATGTTGTTCCGTCTGTTGAGCGATAAACAGCATAGCCGTATAAATCATTGATAGAAGTAGCGTCTTCATTTGTTGCGACAGCGTCCCAAGAGATACTTACAGCCGTTCCGCTTCCGGCGGTTTGCGCTATATTGCTCGGCGCTGCCGGAGTCACTCCGTCAGGAGAAGAGCCCACAGCGAATACGGTCAAGTGATTTGTTGCCGCTTTAAATACCAACTTATAATCAGTATAAGAAGTAAAGCTTGCGTTAACTAAGGCATCGTCAATAAATTTTTCAAAACCGCTTTGGCTTGCGGTGCCGTTGTAGATTGTCCATTCAGTGCTTTCCGAGGTCGCTTTATAATAAGCAGTTTTTGTCGTCGACAAGTTCACCCATTCATTAAGGGTGCTGTCCCAATAACCGACTTTCATTGTCTTTAATTTTGAAAAATCTTTAATTCCTGTTTCAGCGTCTATTTCAGCTTTATAGATCACCATTTCCAAGTCAATATAATCGCTCAAATTAGTAATCGGCTGTCCCGAGTTGTCGGTCGCCGTGATGTTTTTTCCTTTGCTCGCGAAGGGCTTCATAGAGTTGGTTGTCGAAACAGCAGAAGTTTCTTGTGTGTTCATATTTCCGCTTGAGTTTGAGCTTCCTAAAGCGTTTGGCGGCACTGTTATTTTAACGCCTGTGCCTGTTGATTTTCCAGTGCTTGTATTTTGAGCCGTGTCGTCAATCACTCCGCCGGACGCCGGGGTCATCGGCTTTGATTTGGTTTTTATTGACCAGCCAGCTTCAGTTGTTAATTTAATATGCTTATTTGCAACATTTGAACCAGACACGATAATAAGCGCGGGATTTCCGCTTTCAGAATATTGCGTGCCTGAATATCCGTCAGCAGCTCCGTAGACTTTCCATTCACCGTCTGAAATTCCGAGAGTATAAATTCCAGTAGCGTCAACAGGCGCGTGGGCTTTAATATTGCTGTTCATCTTTTCCGCGTAGACCCAGCCGTTCTGAATCTCTTCGCCTGAATCATAAGAATTATTACTAATAGTGTCAGCGTAAATTTTTCCTGAAATTGTTTGGCTATAAGCGGTTAAAGTAAAATTAATAGTTGTGCTTGCTGTTCCGTTGTTACTTACAGGTTCGCTTGACATATAGCCCGGCTTATCGGCTCCGATCATATAATTGCCTGACGATAATTTTGGAATAACCATAGAATAAGCGCCTGAACTTGCGTCCGCGGAAGTTCCTGTATGAAATCCTAAGTCAGGGTTTCCGATCCAAACCCATGCGTCTCTCTGCCCTTCGTCAGGACCGCTCACTGCTCCTGAAATAGTTATCACGCTTGAACCTGTAAGATCAGGAAGCGCGAATAGAATATTGTCGTCCGTTCCGTCAATTACTATGCAACCTTTATCTGTATTAAATGCGTCGCTCGATGATGATGGAATAAAATGTCCTGTGCCGGGAACATCAACAAAGAAAAAATAATTTCCAGCCTCTAAGCTCACGGTTTGATTTCCGGCGGAAATATCGTCAACTCTTATTGATCTGTGAAAACCGGTCGGCATGCAGTCATTTCCGCTGCAACTTACGCCGTCAATATGTATAAACGCTTCTTTGTTTGAATAAGTGGAACTGTTTGCAAAAGAGATAGTGGCGGTTTCTAAATCTCCAGTTTCAATCGTTATATTAGCCCCTGTTTTATTAGCGTTTGATACGGTTATGTTGGCAGGACTATTTTCCACGCCATCGCTTGAAAGTTCAACCTCTCCATAATTCGGTGTCCAAATGTCAACGCGATAATATTTGTCAACAGCAGATCCTGTGCCTGGGACCGAAATAGAATATACTCCGTTCGCGTCTGTTGATCCGCCGTATTCTTTGCCAAGATAATAGCCATTTGCATCAAATTCAACCGCCCTGATAGGCAAATATGCCTGCGCTGAGCCGTCAATAGTAATTGTTCCGCCGATTGTGTACCAAGTCAAATTTGACGATGGGCTTAAATTTATGCCTCCTTGCGAAGATCCGTTGATGGTTATATTTGATCCGTATTCCATCCAGCCGACTCCGTGAGCGTCAGCTTCAACCGTCCAAGTCCCATTGTCAATATATAGAATATAATTTCCAGAAGCGTCAGCCATTGTGTGCGAGTGCCCGAAACCGCCTACTTGATGCGTCCATACCGCGGCATAAGGAATAGCTTGATCGCTGGCATTTCTGATCTGTCCAGATATAGTATAGGCGGGCTTTTGCATTTTAATAGTTAAGCCGCTTACTCCGCCGCTCGGCACATCTTGCGTTATCTCTTGCGCGTCAGGAAGACCCGGCTTAAACGCGCCGATTTTATAAGTTCCAAGAACGGGAATTTTTAAGGTAAATGTTCCATCAACCGCTGTCTTGCTGTGAGCTCCGCCAAATCCGCCCATTGGCTGGTAAGCAAAAACTTCAGCCGAAGCAATTCCTTCGCTGTTTTCATCAACAACTGTTCCAGTAATTGTTGTTGAAACTTGCGATCCTAAATTAATTGTTAAAATTCCTCCTGCCACAGAAGAAGTAGAAGCGTCAATAATTTTTACAGAAGTTGGCATTGGTGGCATCCAATCTGGCATTAGAGGCGGACCCGACATTACTCCTGTTGGCATAGCCGGACCCACTCCAACCATCCATTCGCCGACAGGAAGATATAAATGATAATCTGTTCCAGACGGAGTGTTTCCAGGAGTGGCTGTTTTTACGCGGAAACCGCTTGGGGAGCCGGCAAAAATATCAACATTATCGTCAGTCAAAGGATCTCCGCTTCTAAAATCGCCAATTAACTTTACTGTTAGGTCAAAAACTGTTCCAGCAGTTTCAGCAGTCAAAGTTAAGTTTTTTGTAGTATCGCCGCCAGAAAGCCAGATCGGCTCTGGCATTGGATTGCCAAAATAAGTTGTCCCGCCCATTGTTATTGTTGGATCCGTGAATAAAAAATATTCGCCGTCTGGCAGATTTGCGAATGAATAACTTGAAGTTGCGTTAGCGAAAGCCGCGCTTGTGGTTTGCATCGGACCTGTCATAGGCGAGCCAAGATACACAACCATTGTGCTCCCATTAGCATCTCCTGTGGCTGTAATTGTTCCAGAAATTGTATTTGTTCCGCCTCCGCTTATAAAGAACGGCATTGAATTCATTGTTTCAAGCAGTATTCCGCTTGAATTTTTTGTCTTAATTTCTACTTGATAGCCGTCTGTCTCAAACCCTTTCGGCGTGCTTGAGTTTTGAATTCCGTCCAAATCAATATGCAGAAAATTATCTGCCGCGACAGCCGCGCTTAATTTAATCACAATAACTCTGTCGCCGATTACTCCGATTCCGTCGCCAGCCGCTCCGCCGTTTTCAGTATTAGCGGGATTGTCGCTTGTAAAAGTTATAGTGCCGTCGTTCCATTCATTAAAATCGTCGTTGCTCGGGCTTTGCGCGTCTTGAATTACAGAAGTGACATCAAAGCCGCTTGGGAATTTCAGTTCAATTGTTCCGTCCGAATCTATCGCTGCTGTAGTAGGAATATCAATAAAATATTTTGTTGTAACTCCGATCATACTGCTCATCGGCCAGACTCCGATCGGCTTCATTCCCATATCGCCCATATTAAAATCTTCAAAGTCCATTCCTCCGCCGAACATTCCGCTGTCGCCGAAGAACATGCTTGAATCCATCACATAGCCTGTTTTTATATTTGCCGCAGGATCGCCGCTGTCATCTAAAGCGTTGCCAGCCAAATCAGTGATGCTTGTTGACGCTGTTAACTGGAATTCGTGTCCCGGAGTCAGAGTAAGACCGTCCATCATAACTTCATTGCGTTCATGTTCATAGCGGATATTCGCGCTGGTTAAGCTCACGGCTGTCGCGCTGCCCCATGCGGTTGCGTCGCTAACCCTTGTTTTTAAAGTATAATTAGATTTGTTTTCAACTTTTGTTTGGTTCATCGGTTCGCTGAATTCAACAAACAGCCCGTAATTGTCAGCGTCCGCAAAATAGATTTCAGGACTTGTTTCATCGGTCGTTGCCGTGGTTGTGAATGCTTGGGTAACGGCTGAAATTGCCTGCCCGCTAATGCTTGTTATGCTTGTTGAAGCCGTGAAAGTATATTCTGTGCTTGTGGCAAAAACAGCATCTGAAATAAAACTTATCATATTCGCCTGCGAGTTATATTCAACGGTTCCGCTTATTCCGTTTGCTGGAGTTGTGGTTGAAACAGCAACGCTTGAAGTTGAAACAGTTGTCGGATCAAGCGGATTGTCAAAAGTTGCCGTAATAACAAAGCCTGTAGGGACGCCCGTAATATTTTCTCCGCTAAGATATTGGTTTAAGTTTGTTCCGATAAAAGTAGAAGTTATCGCGGCGCTTGAATCGCCTGTCCAGAAATCATAATAAAAAGGTCCTGGATTATTATTATTATTAACATCAGGCATTCCAGCTAATAGTTGTCCTGTATTATCTTTAACATCCCTTGTGACATAAACCCTATATTGCGAACTTGGGTCCAAAGAAAAAGTTTGAATTGACGCGACATTGCTTGTTCCAGTATTTGGAGTTACAGTCGTGCCTGCTACTGTTCCAGTACTGACTTTTACTAAATAAATATTAGCAGGAATAAAAGTCGTCGCGTCCATATTATCGCGGTCAAAATTAATTGTGATAGAAGTCAAGCTTGTCGGCACCTGCTGCATTCCATAACTTGGATAGCCAGCATCCGCCATTGGCAGAAAAAATCCGCCGGAGCCGCTCCCGTCGTCGGTTCTAGCGGTAAAATAATAAGTGTCAGTCGTGGTTGATAAATCAGTCATCTCTGACGGCAAAGACGCCGTAACTGTATCTCCGCCAAAATTAGTTCTATTAACAGAAACAGTATACTCAGTGTTAGCGGCAAGATTATTTGTTGCCATAAATGAGACGCGATGCATTGTCTGATCGCCCCAATACTCTGGCATATATTCCCAAGTCCCGTCTATGCTTGGTGATACTAAAAAATAACTGCTCAAACTATTAAGCACAGTAGAATTAGGGGCTGAACTGAACATAAAATCCAGCGGAGCCATTGTCGGCATATTTGTCATGCCATTTGGCGGACCGTATCCGACGATTGTAATTTCCGCTGCGCGCGCGGTTGGCGTGTATAAGTCTAATGGGACAGTATAACTTGCCAATAAAAAAACCACTGACAAAATAGCGGCTTTTTTGAAAAAGTGTTTGAATCTCTTCATACAATTTCCCCTCCTTTATAAATTTAAAAAAATCACAGCCGTAATATTTTTTAAATTCATACGAAGCTGTTTATTAAATGTAATTTTATATTATTTTTATTATAACACATTTAAAATAAAAAGACTATACAAATATTAAAATATGTGTTAAGTTTTTATTAAAAGGGCGAGTGGCGGAATTGGTAGACGCGCTTGGCTTAGGACCAAGTATCGCAAGATGTGGAGGTTCAAGTCCTCTCTCGCCCACTTAAAAAATGAAAAATTAAAATTTAAAAAGGAAAAACGACAATTAAAAAATAAAATTTTATTTATAACTTTCGACTTTATAGACTTTCAAC
>JAGLJD010000109.1 GCA_023142625.1 Candidatus Parcubacteria bacterium
TATTATGATGCTTATTATAAAAAAGCTACCCAGGCGAGAGCCTTAATTAAAAAAGATTTTAACAGCGCGTTCAAATCAGTGGATGCGATTTTGGCTCCAGTGACGCCTAGTGTTGCTTTTAAAATAGGCGAAAAGACAGGCAACCCTTTGGATATGTATCTGGAAGATATTTTTACCATTCCAGCAAATTTGGCAGGAGTTCCAGCGCTGTCCGTTCCGTTCGGAAGCGCTGATAATCTGCCGATCGGCGTCCAAATTATCGGAAAGCATTTTGACGAAAAAACGATTTTAAAAATAGGGCATCATTTAAGCAGTTAAAAATTTAAGATAATTTTAATTTTTAAAATAAAATTTTATGCCAGCAAAAACACCCAAAACGATTTTCAAATGTTTTCAGTGAAGAAATTTTTAATCAAATCCTTTCCACCTTCAAATTTATAGAATAAATGACTGAATTTGTATAATTTGCGTCAGGTGCTTGACGGAAATTAGATATTTGCTGTATTTATTGACATTTATGTATTGACGTGCTAAAATAATGGTATAATTTATGTAGTAATATACCAATAATATGTTAATAAAACGAAAAGTTTTAGTAAAAATAAATCAATGGCTTGATTCTAGAAAAATATTGATTTTAAATGGCGCGAGGCAAGTTGGAAAGACAACGATTTTAAGAGAAATTGAAAAACAATTAAACAAAAAGGATAAAAATTGCGTTTATTTAAACATTGAATCGTTTCAAGTCGCCGATCGTTTAAATAACAATCCTGATAATATTTTTGATTTTATTTCTGATAGAAATTTATCATGGTATATTTTAATTGACGAAATTCAAATTCTTGAACAGCCGTCTCATTTTTTGAAATATATTTATGATGCTTATGATAATCTAAAAATAATTGTTACTGGTTCGGCAAATTTAGAAATTAAAGCCAAATTACAAGATTCTCTTGCTGGCAGAAAAATTAGTTTTTTCATTAATCCTTTGTCAATTGATGAAATTTTAGATTATGAAAAATTAGGCAAACAGACAAAAAATCCGTTTGAACAGCAAAAAATAGACGCAATATTTAAAGAATATTTATTATTTGGCGGACTGCCCGAGGTTTATTTGGAAAAAAATAGAGAGAAAAAAGAAGTGTTGTTAAAAGAATATCTTGGAACTTATATTAACAAAGATATCAGGGCGCTGATTAGTGATATTAATGTTTCAAAATTTAATCAAATAAATATTGCCTTATCGCATCTTATCGGCAATTTAGTAAATAAAAATAAGTTGGCGAACGACATTAATATCAACAGCAGAACATTAAATAGATATTTGGATTTATTAAAATACAGTTTTATTTTTGATTTTATTTCTCCTTATTTTTCCAACCCGCTAACACAGATCAAAAAAATGCAAAAAGTTTATTGTTTTGATTTTGGAATTAGAAATGCGATTTTAAATAATTTTATAGAAATTAATTTAAGGGAAGATTGCGGCAGACTGTTTGAAAATTTTGTGTACCTGATTTTAAAGGAAAAGTACCAAGAAATAAATTTTTGGCGGACCATTAAAGGGAGTGAGGTTGATTTTACTTATCAGGAAAATGGTTTAAATATTATTGAAGCGAAGTATAAAAAATTTATCGCGCCAAAAATAGAACAATCCATAAGGCAGGCGATTAAATTATTGCTTCCGAATAAAGTAAAAATTGTAAATCTTAATTTGACTAAAAATATAATTGTCAATAAAAAAGAGATTGAGTTTATAGATTGGAAAAAAATATAAATATTTTAATTTAGGTTATTTTTAAATTAAATTTAAAACAAATTTTATGACAAAAGAAAAGTGGCAAAATATAATCGGAATGATAGACGATAAATTCAGTATTGATGATAAAAAAACGGAAAAAGAAGAGATCGGACAGGATGTTGGCGGAGACACCGTTTTTGAAATTAAGGACACTGTTGAATTTAAATGTCCTTTAGGAAAAATGAAATTAGAATTAGTAATTCGTCCGATCGTTCTTGATAAAAAGACAAACTTTTCGCGCCGCATCGGAAGCGGAGTTGAAGTGAAATACATTTTTTCCGATTCGGAAACTTCAACTAAATTCAGAGCGTTTAAATGGAGCGAAGAATCTGAAAATTGGGACGAAATAGACGGGTCAATATTTGATAAATCTACAGAATAAATTTATGCAATATATTAACGCTGCTATTTTTGGCATCGTACAAGGCATAACGGAGTTTTTACCAATTTCAAGTTCTGGGCATTTAGCAATACTGCATAAAATAATAGATTTGCCTTATAGAAAGAATGAATTAGGATTTGATGTTGCTTTGCATTTAGCGTCATTACTTGCGGTAATTCTTTTTTTCAGAAAAGATATTCTGCTGCTGGTTAAATCCCTTTTTAATATTTGCAAGGGGAAATTTGACCAATACGCAAAATTGGCTTTTTTTATAATTTTAACTACAATTCCGGCCGCCTTTGCAGGATATTTTTTAGAGGATTTAATTGATGCGCGCTTTCGTTCCATAAATACAATAATAGCAATGCTGATTATCGGCGGAATCTTGCTTTTAGCAGTTGAAAGGTTTGCCGTGAAACATCACGATATCAATAAATTAAATTGGAATAAATCTTTATTGATCGGTTTTGCGCAGGCAATATCTTTAATTCCAGGAACTTCCCGTTCTGGAATTACTATAACCGCCGGCTTGTTTTGCGGCTTAAAAAGAGAAGTTGCCGTTCACTTTTCTTTTTTGCTGTCAATCCCGATAATTTTAGGAGCGTCATTAGTTAAAATTCCTGAATTAGCAAGGAGCGAGTTGCTGACTCAAGAATTTTATATTTTATCAGTAGGTTT
>JAGLJD010000011.1 GCA_023142625.1 Candidatus Parcubacteria bacterium
AAAATCCGATGATCGGCTGGCGTGGGGCGTCGCGATATTACAGCGAAAACTATAAGCCGGCTTTTGAATTGGAATGCCAAGCGATAAAAAGGGTTCGCAATCTTGTCGGGTTAAAAAACATTAAAGTAATGATTCCTTTCTGCCGCACTATTGAAGAAGCGAAAAAAGTGATCGGGATTATGAAAAAAAACGGATTAAAGCAGAAAAAAAACAATTTTGAAATTTATATGATGTGCGAATTGCCATCAAATGTAATTCTGCTGGAAGAGTTCGCGAAACTTTTTGACGGATTTTCAATCGGATCAAACGACTTGACACAGTTGACTTTAGGCGTTGACAGAGACTCGCAAATCGTGAGCCATATTTACGATGAAAGAAATATTGCGGTAAAAACAACGATTAAAACAGCGATTGAAAAAGCGAAAAAGGCGAAAAGAAAAATCGGCATCTGCGGACAGGCGCCGTCTGACTTTCTTGATTTCGCCGATTTTTTAGTCAAATGCGGCATTGACAGCTTGTCGCTAAACGCTGATTCAGTAATTAAAACAACTTGCGAAATTTTAAAATTGGAAAAAAAGATAAAAAGATAATTTATGTCTTCAAAAATTTTTTCAGCGGCGGTTATCGGATTGGACTGTGAGCCCATAGAAGTTGAAGCTGACATCGCCGGCGGGCTTGGCAGTTTTACTGTTGTTGGGTTGCCTGATGCCGCGGTTCAGGAATCGCGCGAACGGGTGCGCGCCGCTGTTAAAAACAGCCATCTGCCTTTTCCGCAAACAAGAGTAACAGTAAATTTAGCCCCAGCGGATATTAAAAAAGCAGGACCAGCGTATGATCTGCCGATAGCGATCAGCGTTCTGCTTGCGTCTAAAATAAATTTTAAAAACAGAATTGATCTAAAAAGATCAATTTTTATCGGCGAACTTTCATTAGACGGATCTTTGCGCGGAGTAAACGGCGCGCTTTCTATCGCTTTAATGTGCAAAAATGGCGACTTTGACACGCTTTATCTGCCAAAAGCAAACTCTGTTGAAGCGTGCCTGATTAAAGATATAAAAATTATTCCCATTGCGAATTTAACAGAACTGATTGAACACTTAAGCGGTATAAGCAAAATCGCCCCGTTTCAAAAAGAACTTAAAAGTTTAACCGCGAACAAAAATTACGCTTATGATATGGCAAATATCCGAGGACAGGAATACGCAAAACGCGCATTAGAAATAACGGCCGCAGGCGCTCATAATATTTTAATGGCAGGACCTCCCGGCTCTGGAAAAACCCTGCTTTCGCGGACGCTGCCGTCAATTCTTCCAGAAATGACCCTTGATGAAAAGTTGGAAGTAACTAAAATTTACAGCGTCTCTGGAAAACTGCCACACAGCAATCCTTTAATAAGCATTCGTCCGTTTAGAAGCCCGCATCATACAGCGTCCAGCGCGGCTTTAATCGGTGGCGGAACATGGCCGAAGCCGGGAGAAATCAGTATGGCGCACCGCGGTGTTCTGTTTTTAGACGAATTTCCGGAATTTAACAGGCAGGTCTTGGAAAGTTTGCGCCAGCCGTTAGAAGACGGGGTTGTTACGGTTTCGCGGGCGTCTGGGAGTTTGGAATTTCCAGCTAAATTTATTTTGGCAGCGGCGCAAAATCCCTGCCCTTGCGGATACGCGACAGACCCTGACAAGGAATGCGTCTGTTCCCCGACGCAGATAATAAAATACCAGCGCCGAGTTTCAGGTCCTCTTCTTGACAGGATAGATCTGCATATTGAAGTGCCGAAAGTCAAACTTGAAAAGTTGGTTTCAGATAAACTCGCTGAAAATTCAGTTGAAGTCCGTGAAAGAACGCAGAAAGCGCGCGAGCTGCAAAACGCGCGGTTTAAAGATTTGGATATTTTCACTAACGCGGAAATGAGTTCGCATCAAGTTAAGCGATTTTGCAAAATTCAGGATCACGGATTAGAACTGTTAAAAAACGCAGTGCGGCAGTTTAACCTGTCCGCGCGATCATATTTTAAAATGCTAAAAATCGCGCGGACAATCGCCGATCTAGCGGACAGCGACAAAATTGAAACTCACCACTTAGCGGAAGCGCTGCAGTACAGACCAAAAACCGAATAAATTAGCAGGTTTTAAATTTCAATATTTTCGTGATATAATAAAAATAAATTTTTACGATTTCATCGCTAAATTTTCACGGTTTATTTCTATATTATAATAGAACTATGAATATATGAATAAAAGTTTGTATACATTGCTTGACTTAATATATACAAACTGCTATACTTTGTATATATTTATATAAAAATGCAAATAAACTATGAATATTATTAAAATAGGTTTAAATGTAGAACAAAAACAAGGATTTAAGGCTTTTGTCCCTCACCCGTTTCCGCCAAAAGAGGATTTTAATTTTGATACAAAAATTTTAAAAAAAGATAACGAGGCCACGCGACTACTCGGCAAACTTGATGGTATAACCAAACTTCTGCCTGATTCTGATTTTTTTCTCTTGATGTATTTGAGAAAAGACGCAGCTTCTTCAAGCCAAATTGAAGGAACCAGAGCAACAATGATTGATGCGATTGAAGCTGATGTAAAAATAAAGGCAAATATTCCGGAAGATGTTGATGATATTTTGCATTATATCAAGGCGCTTAATTACGGAATCAAAAGAGTTGAGACGGATAATTTTCCCATGGCGCTTAGATTTATACGAGAACTGCATAAACAGCTTATGCATAAAGCCCGCGCCACTCATTATTCCGACCCGGGGGAATTCCGTAAAAGTCAAAATTGGATTGGCGGCACTAGACCAGATAATGCTCGGTTTGTTCCACCGTCTATTAATGAAATGCAACGAGCCCTTAATGATCTAGAAAAATTTATACATTCAAACGATACTTTGCCAACCGTAATTAAAGCGGGGCTGATTCATGCGCAATTTGAAACTATCCATCCATTCTTGGACGGAAATGGCAGAACAGGCAGAATGCTTATCACTTTTTATTTTTGGAAAGAGGGCTATTTAGAAAAACCGGTTTTATTTTTGTCGTCATATTTTAAAAAACATCAAAAACTATATTATGAAAAATTATTCGGCTATCACAATGGCAATGTGCATGATTGGATTGATTTTTTTCTTGACGGCGTGATTGAAATTGCGAATGAAGCTATTGATATTGTAGATAAGATAACTTCATTGCGCGACAAAAATACTTTAAAAATTCAAAAATTTGGAAAGCGCGCTTCTGAAAGCGCCAGTTTAGTTTTACCGAAACTTTACGGCCAGCCCATAGTAAATATTAATGTTATTCAGAAATGGACAGGATTTACTCGCGCTGGCGCGCAAACCGTTGTTGATAGATTTATTAAAATTGGTATTTTATCACCTAAAAATAAAGATATTAAATACGGACAATCATACATATATAAAGAATATGTGGGAATTTTTAACAGTAACTAATAATAAAAAGCGCGAATTTCTTTTACCTAAATTTTTTGTTATAATTACTCTGTTTTAAATAATAATTTTATGATACTTTCAGACAGGGACATTTTAAAAGAATTAAAAAAAGGCGGAATTATTATTAACCCGTTTGACAAAAAAAACCTGCAGCCGTCGAGCGTTGATCTGCATCTGGATAAAGAATTTTTAGTGTTTAACACTAGCAGAAATTTTGTGATTGATGTGAAAAAGCCGGCAGAAAATTTAATGAAAAAAATGACCATAGACGAAAAAAATCCTTTTATTTTACACCCTAGCGAATTCGCGCTGGGAATGATTTCAGAGGAAACAGGAGTTTCCGATCGGCTTGTCGGACGGCTGGAAGGGAAAAGTTCACTCGGGAGATTGGGGATTATTATCCATACAACTGCGGGATATCTTGACCCTGGCAATTCCTTAAAAATGACTTTAGAACTTTTTAACGCCGGGTCGCTTCCGATAAAACTTTATTATAAAATGCCGATAGCGCAAATGGCTTTTGAATATTTGTCTTCTGCCTGTGAAAATCCCTACGGCTCAAAAGGATTGAACAGCAAATATCACAAAGATAAAAAACCTACTGCGTCTAAAATGTATAAAAATTTTTAAATATATGGCAAACATTTTCATTTATGATGAATTCAGCCCTGAGGACACAGCGATGATGCAAGCGCTTTATTCGCGCAGCCCTAAAAGCGCGGAAGAGCATGCAAAAAAAGTAAAAAAGTCAGGATCTGGAAAATTTATGGAAAAATTTTATGTCGGATACGGACATCAAAGCATAGCCGATTGCGGAAGTACGACAATATTTATTGAAAAAGTGTCTATTTTGGCGGACAAAGCGATACAAGACTGGCCTTTATATAGCGGACAGGAAACCAGCACTCGTTATATTGATATGTCTAAACAGCCAATAATAGATCCTATAAATACCGCTCAATCAAAAGATATCTTGACGCGATGGATGGAATTTTACACAAAAAATCAAGGCGGGGTTAAAAATCACATTGCCAATATTTATCCTAAAAAAAAAGATGAATGTAAAAAAATGTATAATAAGGCGGTTGAGGCAAGAACTTTTGACATTATGCGCGCTTTTCTTCCTGCGGGAATTACAACACAGTTAAGTTGGCACACTAACTTAAGGCAAGCTTATGACAAATTAAGTTTATTGAAATATGGACCATTAGACGAAACAAAAAAAATAGCGAATAAAATACTAAAAAAATTAAAAGAAAAATATCCGAACAGTTTCAGCCATAAAATTTACGAGGAGCAAGAAAAATATCGTAAATACTCAACTGAAAAATTTTTTTATTATAATCCAAAAAATAAAACGAATTTTTCTTTTTCAACTAATATCAGATCTGGCGAACTCGCAAAATATGAAAAACTTTTAATTTCGCGTCCGATTAAAACTAACTTGCCGCATTTTTTAACTGAGCTGGGATTGATATCGTTTAATTTTATTTTAGATTTCGGATCTTTCCGCGATATACAAAGGCATAGAAACGGCGTTTGCAGAATGCCGCTTTTAACAACAGATTTAGAATTTAACAGCTGGTATTTAGAGCAATTGCCAGCAGATGTGAAAAAAAGGGCGGAAGAAATAATCCAAAATCAGATTAAAAAAATAGACAATTTAGAGGCAAGCGATGAAATCAAGCAATATTACATCGCGATGGGATTTAATGTCCAGTGCCGCACAACTTACGGATTGCCTGCAGCTGTTTATGTGATAGAATTGCGCTCAGGAAAATTAGTCCATCCAACATTGCGAAGAGTTGCGCATAAAATGCACTTTGCGCTTAAAAAAGAATTTCCGATTTTAACATTGCATTCTGATTTGGAAAAAGACGATTGGGATATCCGCCGCGGCGCGCAGGATATAATTAAGAAATAATTTTAATTCAATGAATAATAACACTTGTGAAAAAAAATATCATAAATCAAGAAGAATGTTCTGTATTATTGATAATAAATTATTTATTGCTAAAAAACACGACGAAAGATCGCATAAAAAATGGATTAACGATTTAGGTTATGGAAATAAGTTTGAAAAAATTGTTAGAGGTGTTATAAATAAAAAAGGGGTATTAATCTTTTATATCGGTAAAAATTTTACAATCAATAAAAATGCAGAAAATATATTTTTTAACCATATACAAAAATTATCCAAAAAATTAAAACTTTCATTAAATACATCTATTGAGGGCGGACATTTAATCGGTAAAATAGGCGAAGATTGGACAACAATTAAAAAATATGGAATTTTAAAAATTTTATAACTTCTGTTTAATCTAATTGCAATAATATGCTTCTGAAAATAAAAAAAATATCGCCTGACGCGAAACTGCCAACTTTCGCGCATAGTGATGACGCCGGGATGGACTTATACTCCAGCGAGGATTTAGAAATTCAGCCGCGAAAAAAAGTGAATATTAAAACAGGAGTTATAATGGAAATTCCAAAAGGATATGCCGGATTGATTTGGGATAAAGGCGGGATTGCAAACAGATCAATCCATACTTTAGCTGGAGTTGTTGATGCTGGATATCGCGGCGAGGTTATCGTCTTGATGATAAATTTATCAAATGAAACTTATAAGATAAAAAAGGGGCAAAAAATCGCCCAGATGTTAATTCAAAAAATAGAGCGTCCTGAAATCAAAGAGGTTCTAACTGATGATAAAATGCAAGAGAGTTTAAGGGGCAGCGGAAAATTCGGCTCAACAGGGCTGTTTTAATTTAATATCTAAACTTTGGCGCTTTTTAAACTTTTTGTCTTTGCGGGGAGCCAAACGAACGCAGACCGCGGCGGCGGGCGCAGTGAGAGAGAGCGACGAAGCAATCCCATTACTTAAGCAGTAGGAACTATAATCACAGTTTTTTCTGCTCAGTAATGAGATTGCTTCGTCGCACCTCATTCGCTACGCTCATTCAACTCCTCGCAAAGACAGAGGGTTTCAAAATTCAATTATATAGATATGTTATCCAAATTGCTAAAATTTATTGTTATTATTGCTGTTTTATTCGCTGCTGTTTTTTTTGGAAAAGATTTTATTTTTAAAAAAGATTATAATACTTTTACGGTTAAAAAAAGCGATATTATAAGTTCAGTTTCTGCAAACGGATTTGTCGTTTCAAACTTAATCAGCGACCTCTATTTTGACGCAAGCGGAAAAATAAAAAAAATAAATTTTCAAACAGGAGATGAAATTAAAATGAACGATGTTTTGGCTGAATTAGAAGCAGAACAAGAAAAAAAACATCTGTCCGAAGCAAAATTATTATTAGAGAGGGCTGATAATAATTTAAGAATAATAAATTCGTTAACAGAAAAAGAGGTTAAGGAATTCAGCATAAAATTAACAAATTTAGAGATAAAGATAGAGGAAGTCAAATTAAGCGCGCTAATGGGATCAAGCGAAAGAAACATAAAAATAGAGGAATTAAAAATCCAAAACTTGCAAAATCTTTTAACTTCCAGCGATGCAGACCTTTTAAGCGCTAAACAAAAAATAGATGAAATTGCGGATAAAGGCGAGGAGGAAATTAAAAAAAATCAGCGATTATTAACAGAAACGGTTGAGGAAATTTTATTAATCAGTTCATCTACTTTAATTGAAACCGACAATATTTTAGGGATTGACAATAAAGAAGCCAATGATCAATTTGAAGAATATTTAGGAGTTTTAAAAAGAGGCGTATTTAAAAACGCTAAATTGGCTTATGAGCAAGCTAAAAATGATTATTCTGAAGTTAGCAATAATTTTAATTTATTAAATGAAAACAAAAATAGCGAATTTGATATTGAAAAATCAGCAGTTGAATTAGAAAAAGAAGCGAAAGAAAAGCTTAACATTACGCCAACAATAAAATCGGCAGAAGTGCTTTTGTTGTCTGCTGACAACCTTCTATTTAAAACTAGAATTTTATTAAACAATTCAAAAACATACGATCCTGTTTTAAGACCAAAGGATGATATTAAAAAAATATTCACAAAAAATGAATTAAATGAATTAAAATTAATAATTGACAACAGAAAAAACGCAAACAGCGAAAAAATAGATTTATTAGAAAGCCAAAAGGAATTATTGGCGTCAACTGAAAAAAATTTATTGTTAGCTCAAAAAAAATCCAGCGGCGAATATGATGAAATTGATTTTAATAATCAAGAAATAAACAGAAAATTAAAGGCGGCGCAAGAAAATTTAGTTAAAATAAAAAAGAATGATAATTTTTTAATTGAAACAGCGGAATTAAATCTTAATAAAAAACAAAAAAATCTCGCAACCATCAAAGAAAACAATGAAGTAAAAATTGACATGGCTGATCTTAAAAAACTATCAGATAAAACAAAGGATCTTTTATCTTTAGCGCAAGAAAATTTAAACAGAACAAAATTAAAAATTCCGAATAACTGCATAATAACAGATATTAAAACTAAAATCGGCAACGATATTTCTCCATCGCAAATTTTCGCAATCGCAATTTCCACCCAAGTTATTGCCGAAGCGAAGATTTTAGAATCTGATATAAATGAAATAAAAATCGGGCAAAAAACGATTTTTGATTTTGCTAATAATTTAAAATTTGAAGAAAAAAGCGCTGGCGAAATAATCGCCATTGACCAAAATAATAAAAAAATCACAGTCGCCTTAGATGAATATAGCAGCAATATAATTCAATTTAGAATGCCGGTCGGCTTAACTATTATAATCGCTCAAAAAAATAATATTTTAACTGTTCCGCAAAATACAATTTTTAATAATGAAGAAAATAAAAAGATGGTAAAAATTTTAATCAACAAAAAAATTCAAGACAGAAAAATAAAAACTGGAATTATTGGAAATAACAGCATGGTTGAAATCGTGTCTGGATTAGAAAAAGGAGATGAAGTTATAATTTTATAATATTTAATTTAATACAAATATGGCTGGAAAGTTTATTATTATAGACGGCATAGACGGATCGGGAAAAGCAACGCAGGTAAATATTATAATCAATCGGCTCAAACAATTAGGGTATCAGGTTGAGATAGCAGATTTTCCCCAATACGGAACAAAGTCGGCTGGTTTAGTTGAAGAATATTTAAACGGCAAATACGGAGGTCCAAAGAAAGTTGGACCTTACATAGCTTCTATTTTTTATGCCGCAGACAGATATGATGCCAGTTTTAAAATTAAAAAATGGCTCAAAGAAGGGAAAGTCGTAATCTCTAACCGCTATGTAGCCGCTAATATGGCGCATCAAGGAAGCAAAATTGCGGATAAAAACGAACAAAAAAAATATTTAAAATGGCTGTACGATCTTGAATACAGCATATTTAAAATTCCGCACCCTGATCTAAATATCATTTTGCATGTTGACGCTGATATCGCACAAAAATTAGTTGACGAAAAGGAAGGCCGAGATTATATAGATAAAAAAAAACGCGATATTCATGAGGATGATATTGGGCATTTAAAAAATGCTGAACAGGTATATTTAAAAATCGCCAGCGCTTTTCCTGATTTTATTTTAATTGAATGCGTAAAAAATAGACAGATGATGTCCCGCAAAAAAATAAACGAATTAATCTGGAAAAAAATTATTAAAATAATTAAATAAATTTTGATATAAAAAAATACCTGATATTAGTCAGGTATTTTTTTATATATGAAAAAATTGTAAAATTTTTCTTTTTCCATGAGGCGCTGGTCTTTTAATTCTTTTGTGGAAACTATAAAAATATTATCAGGCAGTTTATTAAAATTATGCATTACGCTGTTTTGATTAAACAACGGCCAGCCTGAAAAGTTATCGCCTGTATTGTCAAAATTAAAAAGTAATACGCTGTCATTGATATAAAACTTTGAGACTAAATACATAAATGGATCTGTTGCTACGATATTTTCTGTTTTTTTCGCAAGTTCGCGATAATTGGTGGCTGGAATATGTTTTGCCATATTAAATGACAATAGAACCCAAATAATAATAATTGAATAAAAAATTTTGGATTTAAACTTTGAAAAATATATCAACAGTATTGTTATTAAAAATGGGACGCAAAAAAGAAAATATCTTGCTACAAACATATGCCTGTGCAATATTTTTGAAACAAGGATAGTTAAAAAAATTGGGATAAAAACAAGCATAAAATTAAACAGAAAAAACTTATCTGTTTTTTTATTGATAGATGCTGCTAATATTAATAATACGGAAAAAATTAAAATGGCGATTTCATTGGAATTTAAAATAAAATTAAAATTAGCAATATTAGGAATGCCAAGAACTCCCTGATCGCTTCCAAATAAAAAAGTGAAAAACGCTCGCGGCAAAATATCAAACTCGACAGGAGGAATCCAGCCAAGATTTGGCTTAATCTGTTTTACAAAAAATGGCAGCCATAAAATAAAAGTTATAATTGGAATAGCAAAAAATTTCATGTAAAAACAAAATATTTCTTTTAATTTTAATTTTTGTTTTTGAAAATAAAATAAAAATAGCGCGGCGAAAAAAGAAATAAAAACAAACAAAGAAAAATAATGGGTTAAAAAAGATAGTGAAGAAAAAATGCTAAAATAGAGCCAATCTCTGTTTTTAAAAAATTCTTTTTTCTTTATTAATCGCCAAAAGAAAAAAGCGGACAATAGCGTAAAAACCGCAAAAAGCATATACATTCTCGCTTCTTGCGCGAATTGCCGCAAAAACGGATTGATTGATGCTAAAAACAGCAGCGGGAACAGTATTTTTTTGTTTTTAATATTTTCTTTCGCGAAAAAATAAAAAACAGCAATCAGAAGCATGCTTAAAAAAACAGAGAAACTCCTTAAAACTATGTCGGAAAAACCGAATAACATTCCCCAGATTTTTAGCAAAACATAATAAAGCGGCGGATGAACATCCGCGACGATATTATAAAACATTTCACACCATCCTAATTTAACTAAAATTCCAGTAAACGCTTCATCAAACCAAAATTCTCTTTGATAAAAACCTTGGTCAAAAACTATTAAAAAAAATGATGCAAATAAAGAGACAAGTAATATCCAATGTTTTTTAAAAAAATTCATAGTTGGAACCAAAAAAATAATAAGATAATAATAAAAAAGTTGAGGAACTTGTGCGACCGCATAGTTTTGTCAACATTTATTCGCGGGAACTTTTCAGCGGCTTAGCTTATCCTATATTAATCCAAAGGCAAGAAATGCTCTTTAGCGAATTTGGTGAATTTTTTCTGCTGTAAAAACGGCTTGGCAGACGGAATTCTGCGGGCGCTGTGCAGTTCATTGACAATATGCAGAACATCATAAACATCCGCGCCAGACCTTAATTTAATGATAGCATCGCGCCATTTAATCGCTTTTTCATACTCTTGATTTTTTGCCGCCTTTCTCATTTCAGCGTCAAACTCTAAAATCATCTGATTATACCATTCGGCATGAGTCCTATCTTTAAACGGCTTTTTTTGCCATTCTTCCTGAATTTTGTGGAATTCGCGAATATGCCCGGATCTCTGCCAGTCAAACGCGATATCTAAAATATTGCGGTAATAATTTTCAGTTGCCTGTTTAGTCTTTTCGCTTGCTGACTTAATGCTAAAAATCGTTTCTCTCATATTAAATGATCCCTGCTCAATAATCTCTAAGCTCCACCAAAATTTAGACGCCCACCAAAACTGGCAAGAGTGCAGCGCTAAATCCAATTTTTTCCTCGCTCTTTTATAATCAGCGGAATTATGGTTTAACTTTTCCACCTCGCCAATCACAAAATAGGTAAATTTCCATTGCAGCCTGTGTATCGGGTTGTTTTTTTGATTCCATAATTTAAAAGGGTTGTTATTTTTTATATCCTCTTCGTTGGACGACCAGCTGGAATGAATCGGCTTAATCGCTTTCCCTGTCGGAAAATAGTCCGTGATCTGCGAAATTAAAATCTTTTTAAAAACAGGCGATGCAAAAATATCAAAAAGCAATTTGTCTAATCCCGGGCGGTGATGCCCGAATGTCTCGCCATCCATCGCTGTCAGCAAATACCTGTTCTTGCCATTCTCTTTTTCAATTTCGTTTAACAGCGACCTGCCAGATCTCACAATGGCGTTAACTATTAAATTGCTGATCGTCTGATCTTTAAAAAAAATTTTAAATCCGTTTAATCCGCTGATTGTATAAATTTTGGAATAATCCGCCTGATTCTGTTTTCCGTTAAAAGACAATTCATCGGCAAGTATCCACTTATATCCTAATCTACTCGCAATTTTTGCGATTTTAATATGATAAGCCATCTCTGGTGAAAAAAATCCTTGCGGATTATAAATTTTGCCAAAAAATTTTCTGTTTGTTTCTCTGTTTAATTTAATCTGCCTAATAATTGAACTTTCAGGCAACATTGGCAAGAAAGCGTGATATTTCGCGCTTTCTATAAATTCCACTTTGCCGTCCTCTGCCAATTTCCTTAAATTATCAATAACATCATCATATTTATTCTTATGCAAAAGCTCTGTTAATCCAGCATTAATATTAAGGCTTAATCGCGCGTCTGGATTTTTTTGCATACCTAAAATAATAGGACGGTAGCTCTCATTGACTATCCGTTCTAAAATGTCCGCCAACTGATTCGGCGGCTGATAAAAATGTAAAAAATTAGCCCAAAACATAATAAAAAATCAAAATGCAAAAAATCCACTGTCTTTGCGAGGAGCTGAACGAGCTAAGCGAGTGAGGCGCGACGAAGCAATCTCATTACTGAACGAACAAATCTATGATTATGACTTCATCTGTCTATTAACGAGATTGCTTCGTCGGCTATCGCCTCCTCGCAAAGACATTAGTAGATACTTTTATTATAATTGTTTATTCTGCGCTGTCAAAGTATATCTATTTTAAAAACAACTTTACAAGGCGAATTTCGTCGTAAGAATATTTTTCTTTAAAAAAATCAAAAACTGGTTTTAACTTTTCATCGCCGCATTTTTCAAAAGCCGCTTTTATTTTTTCAAATCTTTCGGAAGGCGGCTTTAAATATAAAATATCAATATCTTCGCCCAGTAAAATCAGCTTTTCAATATGTACTATAATAGTCCCTTCTTTAAATTTATGCTTAGCGGCAATCTCTGATATTGGCAATTTTTTTAGAATCATCTCTTTTGTTTGGGCATATCTTTCAGAAAGTTCTGAATTGTATTTTCCTCCTGTGACACGGCTTTTTTGCCAGCGGTTCGGTATTTTAATTGTCGGTACTTTAATTGGCTGAATATTATTTTCTTTTATATGCTCGCTAATAACAGACAAAAATGCTTTTGAAAAGTCTTTTAATTTTTTGCTTCCAACGCCTTCAATTCTTGAAAAACTGTCTTCGTCTATTGGAAAATAGCGCGCCATTTCCTGTAAGGCCGCATCGCTGAAAATCATAAATGGCGGAACGCTGTTTTTGTCCGCAATCTGTTTTCTTAATATTCTTAATTTTTCAAACAGGCTAATATCGTATCGCTCCTTTTGTTTCAAAGCGCTTCTGTCTTCGCTTGCAAAATCCGCTCGCGCATCTGGCAGCTCTAATAATTCTTTCTGTTTTAAAAAATTAAACCCTTTTTTTGTAATTGAAAGAGTTGGATATTCCCCTGCGCTCACTCGCAATAAATTAAAAGCGACAAGCGATTTAATGACGCGTTTAATTTCGTCCTTTGTAAAATCTTTAACAATTCCGAAAACCGAAAGTGTATTATGCTTATTATTGATAATTTTTTGAGCGTTTTTTCCTAATAAAACATCGGCAATATAATTTTTCCCAAATCCTCTTGCGCCATTATATGCGCCACCAACAGAACTAACGCGGATAACGCATGAAAGAACTTTTTGCGCGATCTCTGTCGCGTTAAACAACTTCCTCGAAGTTAAGCAGGTGTCGCATGCCCCGCATCCATTTGTATTCCCGCTTTTTGCGGAAGAATATTCCTCTCCAAAATATCTTAAAATATATTTTCTTCGGCACTCCGCTGTTTCGCAATATTGGATTATTTGATATAATTTTTTCCTGCGTTTTTCCTGCTCAACAGCATCCTGTATTTGATTAATAAAATACTCGTGCTTTCTCGCGTCTCCGTAAGAATAAAACAGGACGCATTCGCTCGGAAGTCCGTCTCGCCCGGCTCGTCCGATTTCCTGGTAATATCCTTCAATTGTTTTTGGAAATGAGTAGTGGACAATTAAGCGGACATCGGGCTTATCAATTCCCATTCCAAAAGCGATTGTGGCGACTATAATTTGCGCTTCATCTTTAATAAACAGTTCTTGATTATGTTTCCGCGTTTTGCTGTTAAGCCCAGCGTGATATGGCAAGGCGGCAAAGCCCTCTTCTCTCAATCTTGCCGCAATCTCTTCTGTCTCTTTTCTGGAAAAGCAATAAATGATTGACGGCTCGTTTTTGTATTTTTCAACTAACGAAAGCAGTTTTTCAAAAGTGTTCTGTTTTTCAACTACGCGCATCGTCAAATTTTTCCTATCAAAGCTGGATATAAATATTTTTGGGCTGCCTAATGATAACTGATTTACAATATCCTTTTGCACTTTCGGGGTAGCGGTTGCCGTGAGCGCGATAATTGGAACTTTTGAAAACTGCTTTTTTAAAAGTTTAAGCGCGCGGTAATCTGGGCGAAAATCATGCCCCCATTCGGAAATGCAGTGCGCTTCGTCAATTGCGATTAATTTTACGCTAACCGATTGTAAAAATTCCTGAAAACTGTCCAGTGCCAGCCGCTCTGGCGCGACATAAAGAATTTTGATTTTGCCGTCAGCGGCTTTTTTTTGAATTTGCAAAATTTCCGTTGGCGTGAGCGATGAATTGATAAATTCAGCTGAAATTCCGTTTGTTTTTAAGGCGTCCACTTGATCTTTCATTAGTGCGATAAGCGGCGAGACAACAAGCGTTATCCCGCTAAATTTTAAGGCTGGCAGCTGGAAGCAAAGCGACTTCCCGCCGCCAGTTGGCATCAGCGCGAATGTGTCATTGCCTTGCAGAACATTATTGATAATCTCTTCCTGTAGCGGTCTAAAGCTGTCATATCCAAAATAAGTTTTCAAAATCTCTTTCATATAAATTTACGCGCATTTATTAGGATTATCGCATAGTTAATCCCTATATAATTTTTAATCTGTTAAATTATTACTCAACAGGTCTGTTACATTAAAAAATAATAATCTAACGGGACTGAAATAATATTTAACATAGAATTAAATTTTAATTCAGTATTGGAAAAAATAACCCCGTAATCTGCTTTAATTTTATTCATCGTGTTTATAACCTGTTTTTTATCTTTCTTGCCAAGTCCAGCTTCAATAATTATTTTTTTAGTATTCCCTATTTGCAAAATAAAATCAGCCCCTCCTTTTGCGCTATCATAGCGAATAATGCCGTCGCCTCTTAAAATAAATTCCCTATAAAGATGTGAGCCGATAGAGTCTTCCAGTAACTTGCCTTGCCTAGTCAAATAAGTATATTCATTTCCTGTAAAATAAAAAAATGACATTCTGAT
>JAGLJD010000110.1 GCA_023142625.1 Candidatus Parcubacteria bacterium
CTCGTTCAGCTCCTCGCAAAGACATGGTGGGAAGCAAACAAATTTTTGAAATCAAAATTTTTCTTTTTAATTAAATCTATTTTCTTTTTTCTTGAACCGCCTTTAATCTATTTTTCTCTTAAAATCGCTTCTTCTATTTTATCAAAAACTTCATAGTAAACTAATTTGTCAACATTATATTTTTTAGTAAATCCTTTAATTGTTTTATTTTTATGCTCTTTAATTCTTCTATTTAAATCATTAGTTACACCCGTATAAATAACTGTATTATTTTGATTGCAGAGTATGTATATAAAATATTGCTTTTGCATAATTTGCGCGGTTTTTAATGAGATTGCTTCGTCATTTCGTTCCGCTATCGCTCCACTTCATTTCTCGCAAAGACAGGGTGTAAAATTTTTAAATTTAATTAAAATTTTGTCCATTTTTTCATTTAAACTTTTATTGCTTTCTATTAAAATATCAAATTTAGAGTTTATGTCTTTTAAGGCAACTAAAAGGTCATTTATGGTTTTTAATTCAATTCTTGCCTTTGCCATAAATTTTTTTAATTTTAATTTCCCATTTCCGCGATGGTCTCGTAATACATTTTTATCAAATCCGCGTCGGAAATTTTTTTCATCTCTTCAAACGGTATCCCTGCCTGTAAAAGCATCTGCCGAATCTCTTCAACGCTCGCGCCGCCGCTTAAAACCTTTTCCGCTCCGCCCGTTCCGCTGCTGGCGGAACTATTTTGATTATCCGTCAATGGCTGCAATTGATTTAAAAAATCGCTATAATTTTCTAAATCGCTTATGTCAACCGCGCTATCTTCCAACTCACTATCATTTAATACCCCACACTCCTGCCCGCGCGGACAAAGCGGATTTTCTTTATCGTTAATCTCTTGCGCGTCAGAATAGCCGTCACTGTCCGTATCTTCTAAATAAGGGCTTGTGTTGTAAATATTTATTTCATCATAATCAGATAATCCATCCTGATCAGTATCGCTGTTCTGCTGATTTAATATCTCTTGCAGCTCCTGCTCTTCGTATCCGGTAAAATTTTTATTATCAATTCCATTAATATTAAAAGAACTATTTATAGTCGCGTTAAAACGCAAAAATCCTAAAATCAAAGCGCCCACCCCTATGGCTAATAAAAAAATTTCTACGGAGCGGCTGTTCTTTGTTTGATTTTCCTGATTATCTTTTTCCATATCATTATACAATAAAAATAAAAAAAGGTAAATTTTAAAACTGAAAATTAAAAACTATTTAATATCCATTATTTTGTCGGTTTTAATTTTTGCTTCCTGCTCAAGAAAAAATTTGTTCACTCCTGGGATCGTTTTAAGCCACTCTTTGATTAGTTTTATAATTTTTTTAACTTTTACCTTTGTCTTTTTTAAAATAAAAAAAATCTTAGCCGCTGTTTCTTCGCCTTTCTTTTTAAATTCAATCTGTCTGCGCGCTGATAAATTTACATAGATCTCTTCCATTCCTTCAGATAAAATATTTTCTATTTTTTCCACTTCTAAAGATTTTTGCAAAGGATGCGGCTGGGCGCTTGCGTCTGATTTTTTAGGCGCGATTTTTTTTTGTTCTATTTTTTTCTGTCTTCCAGCGGCGGTTTGCTCTTTTTTAAAATCTTCGCCAAGCGTTTTTTCGCCCTCTTTTTTTTCAACCGCTAAATCCGCTTTTTCTTTGCCAAAATCATTTGTCCGTTTTTCAAGTATATTTTTTAAATTATCAAGCATAAAATTATATTGTCACCCTGAATTCCGTCCAAAGGATGGTCAGCCTCTGGACGGAATTCAGGATGACATTTATTTTTTTTTAGTTATTTTATAACTCGTAATAATTAAATTTATTATACCACTTTTATTAAAAAAATAAAATAGTTTGATTTATGTAAAAAATTATCTTATACTTTAATTATTATCTTACATCTTAAGCATGCAAAAAGCATATGAAAAAGGAATTAACAGTCGGACTAATTTTTGGAGGAAAATCAGCCGAGCATGAAGTCTCTATTATGTCTGCAAAAAATATATATGCCGGCTTAAAATTAAACCGATATAAAATAATTTTAATCGGAATTGATAAAAAGGGCTGCTGGCGGCTGGTAGAAAAAGACTGCTTTCAAAATATAATAAAGGGATTAAAAAAAATAAGCGATCCTGAAAATAAAAAAATTGCGATAATTCCGCAAAGCAACGGTAAATTTATGCTGCTCGGCAATAAAAAAGAGGTTATAAGAATTGATGTTGCGTTCCCTATTCTGCACGGACCTTTTGGCGAAGATGG
>JAGLJD010000111.1 GCA_023142625.1 Candidatus Parcubacteria bacterium
ATCTTACCAAACAGGACTTGATATGGGTTGGATTGCCTGTGTATGTTGCTGTTGAATTGTCAGAATTTGGGAAAAATCTTTATAACATTTGGATTAGCCCGAATGTTAGAACTTCGATAGGCAAAGAGGATTATTTGAAAGTTACATATGATGACGATGGTAACAGTAAATGGTATAAAGAGAAAAAGAAATTAAAATCAGTTGGTGAATACGAAGTACGCTACACTTCTTGGTATTTTAACATATAAAAGATATGGAAAATTTTAATTTACAATTTTTGCAATCAGAGTTGAATCGCGTTAGCGAATGGATAAAGTTTGCAGATAAAAAAACCGCGTTTTTGACGGCGTATTATTCTGTAATTTTTGGATTGGTGATTTCTCAAAAAGATTCAATCTTGAATAATTTTATAAATTATCAAAAATGGATGCTCGGTTTTTATATATTTATACTTGTTGGGGCTATTGTTTTTTTTGTTATAGGAATATTTTTTCTTTTCAAATCTATATTTCCAAGATTAAAAAATTCGTTTACAGATAAATCTTTATTTTATTTCGGACATGTGACAAATATGAAATTTGTTGATTATTCTGAAGAAATTAAAAAATTAACCGAAGATGGGGCGAAAAAACAAATCATCGAGCAAATTTATACAAATTCTATAATTGCAGATCAGAAAATGAAAAATGTTCAAAAAAGCATTAAAAATTTGATTATATCAGTTTGTTTTGTAATATTATTACTATTGCTATAAATAACCAAAACATGAAATCAAAATAATAAAATAATAAAAACAATATGAAAGGAATTATTTATATAATGACAACCGCCGTCTCTGGTTTAATAAAAATTGGAAAAACTGGCACCAACAATTATCAAGAACGAATGCGAAATCTTGAAGCAAACGGCTATTATAATGTTGCCGGGTTAAAAAGATTTTTTGCAATGGAACTTGAAGATTACGCTGACAAAGAATCTCTGTTGCACGATATTTTTAATAAACACCGAGTTGGCGAGAGTGAATTATTCGCGCTTGATCAAGAATTAATACGACAACTCTTGCTCTCTTTTAAAGGTAAAATTGTTTATCCTGAAAATATTGATCAAGAAAAAGAATTTGATCAAGTATCAGAAATTAGAAAACAAAGTAATTTGTTTAGCTTTTATAAAAAGGGTTTAAAAAATGGCGATGAAATTGTTTTTAAAGATGATAAACATATAATAGCGAAAGTCATTGGTGAACGCGAAGTAGAATATGAAGGCCAAGTATGGAAATTGTCTCCACTCACATACAAACTTTATGAACAGAGAGGGGAATTAAATAATAGCGGAGCTTATGCTGGTGCAAATTATTTTAAATATAAAGGCACAAAACTAAAAGATTTACCAGATATTAAATAAACAACCCCAAAACCCAACATCACTGTCAAAGATATTTGCGAGAGATAAAAATTATGAATAAACAAGATCAAAACAACCAAATAATCATCTATAACACCGAAGACGGTGAGACTAAGATTGAGGTGCGGATGAAAAATGAGACCGTTTGGCTTTCGCAAAAGCAAATGGCCGAGCTTTTTGATTGTTCCGTGGATAATATTAGTTTACACTTGAAAAATGTTTTTAAAGAAGGTGAATTAAGCGAAGATTCAGTTACCGAGGAATACTCGGTAACTGCTTCTGATGGCAAAAATTATATTGTAAAACACTATAATTTGGACGCGATAATTTCCGTAGGATATAGGATAAATTCATTACGCGGTACGCAATTTAGGATTTGGGCGACGCAGAAATTAAAAGAGTATATTATTAAAGGTTTTGTTATGGATGATGAGAGGCTTAAAGAAGCAGGCGGTGGCAACTATTGGAAAGAGTTATTGTCTCGCATCCGTGATATTCGGTCTAGTGAAAAGATGTTGTATAGACAAGTTTTAGATCTTTATGCCACAAGCGCGGATTATGATCCAAAATCTCTGCATTCAATTAAGTTTTTCAAAATTGTGCAAAACAAATTGCACTATGCTATACATAAACAGACAGCGTCAGAAGTTATCTACAATCGCGCCGATAGCGGCAAAGAATTTATGGGTTTGACGGTTTTTGCGGGAGATTTACCTGTATTAGAAGAGGTGAGAATTGCTAAAAATTATTTATCCGCGCAAGAGTTAGAAAAATTAAATAGACTTGTCTCGGCATATTTTGAATTGGCAGAATTGCGCGCTATGGATCAGCAAGTAATGCATATGACAGATCATATTGCGTCTTTAGATAAATTACTTTCTGATTACGGCAAAGGTGTTTTAATTGACGCCGGAAAAGTAACACATAAAAAAGCCGTAAAAAAAGCAGAAAATGAATACAGAAAATTTCAAGCTAAAACACTTTCTTCCGTTGAAAAAGCGTATTTGAAAAACATTAAACTGCTGGGAAAAAAGTAGAGAAAAAAATAAAAAATAGCAATAAATTTTAATTTAACAATTTTATGAAAACAACTTTAAAAATTAACATCATTGTCAAAGATATTTGCGAAGGGTTTGTCTATAACGAACTTGAAGGCAAGGGGCTGTTTGGCTTGTCTGGCCAATTGACCATCCAGCCAGAATATCAGCGAAATTACATCTATGCTTCTGACGGCGGCAAAAAAGAAACAGCCGTCATTGAATCAGTCCTCAAGGGATACCCAATAGGATTGATCTATTTTAATAAAATAAGCGATAGCAATTTGGAAGTTTTAGACGGACAA
>JAGLJD010000112.1 GCA_023142625.1 Candidatus Parcubacteria bacterium
GGGTTCGATTCCCTGCCTCCGAGCAGATTTGAAAAGTCGCTTTTATTTGACACTTTGGCGAGCGCATTATATGGCTCTTTAAAGTTAAAGTAAGCGATTTTTTTGTTCTCAAATTGAGCGTTCCAAAGTAAGGTTTTTATAACTTTTTCTTTTTTCTCATCTTTAATATAATTTGTCGGTTTATATCTTGCGCCAATAAAACCTTTTTTTTCATTTATTATTTTATCAAGAGTATTGATATATTTTTCCTCCATCTCGCCTAATTCATATTTTAAAAGTTTTGGCTGTTTGACTTTTGAAAACGCAATGCCTTGTTTTTCTAAATCTTTTTTATATCTCCTATTATTTTCCAAATCAATTCTTGATCTTCTCACAACTACTGGAAAAATCACATCTCTTATTTTGTCCGCGATTCTTTTAATTTCAGTTTTCTTTTCTTCTTCTCTAGTGTTTCTAATTTTTTTATATTCAATAATTAATTCTTTAAAACGATTTGCTAAATTGTCAACCGTCCTAATTGTAGACTTTGCGGGAATTTGAAAAAGGCTGATCATCGCAAAAATATCTTGCGGCTTATTATTAAAAGGAGTGGCTGTTAACAGCAAAACTTTATTGTCAGAGCATAACTTCTTCAGATCGTCATAATCTCTTGTTAATTCATTTCTATATTTATGAGCTTCGTCAACAATAATAAGTTTTCCGCCATCAATATTTTCGTAATCTTTCAACGCTTTGTAAATAGATCCGCTTGAATAAACATCTGCTTTAAAATTAAAAACTCTCTTGTATTCTTCCCATTGTTCTTTGAGATGAGGCGGGCAGATAATAATAGTTTGCAAATTTAGATTATAGGCAATAGCTGACGCAATAATGCTTTTCCCAAGCCCGACAACATCAGCAATAATAACTCCGCTATGTTTTTCAATAATATCAAGCCCTTTATTTATAGCATCCTTTTGATACTCTAAATCAAAAAAATGCTTGCCCGTTATTTCAGACGGCAATTTGATTTTCATGTCCGGAATATTAAAAAGTTCGTATAAAACTCTAATATAAACTAAATACGGTTTTGGCAATTTATCAAGCCAAATTTTTTCCACAACTTCTTTTGTAAATTCTTTAATGTTGTCTTTACTGGCAATAACAACGGACTTGTCCCATAACTCTTTAAATAGTTTTTTTGACATCTCAAAATCATCAGCTTCGTTTGATTTTACATTTATTTCAAATCTGTTTTTCAGTCCTGAAATTGTTAAATTACTTGATCCTGTAATCACTATTCCCGGAGTTTCGCCTCCGTCTGAAAATTCTTTTTTCTTCTCAAAAATATACAATTTGGCGTGGTTTGATTCTTTGGTTTTTTTAATTTCCAATGAACCGTCTTTTATTTTTTTTAAAAAAATTTCAAACGCTTTTCTGCCATTATTTCCTTCACAAATGTCGGTATGCCCGAATAAATCCACAAGCGATGAATAATATTTTTGCTTTAAATCTTTATTAGACGCTATTTTATTTTTATCTTGCTTTATCAAATCTGCTTCTTTTATAACTTTGCCTAATTTTCTCTCTATTTCCATCCCAATTAAAATCTGAATTTTTTTGTATTTTAATTCTTCTGCTAACTCCATAAATCCGGAAAAATAAAAATAGCCGACAAGGCAATAAAACTTTTCAACGCTCGGTATTATATTATTCATCACATCAGATAATAATTTTTCTTGATTTGTAATAAATTTTGAAGACATATTTTTTAAATTATATTAAATTATACACCCTTATTATATCCATATTCAACTAAAAATCAATAAAAAGCGAATTATAACTTAAAATTTTTCAATAAAAAAGCGCGCTACGATAAAATTCACAACACGCTTAATATAAAAATTTATAAACAAAATTATATTTCATACAACTCCAAAGAAATTCCGTTAGGGTCATTTGTAAAGCTAAATCTATGTCCTGCTATTCCCATTTTAGGCTCAGATATATCTAAACCTTTATTTTTAAATTCAGATACAACTTTATCAATATTTTCAACCGCAAAAGCAATGTGGCGGATACCTCTAATTTTCAAATCGCTTAAATCGTCAGAATTTAATTTCATATCCATAAATTCCCATAATTCTATCAAGTAGTCGCCTGATTTTATTAACGCGAATTCAGCTTTCATCTCTTTTTTTTTAAATTTTTTCACTAATTGAAAACCAAAAAAATCTTGATAAAATTTCAAACTTTCATTAAGATTATTAACTGTTATTGCTATATGATGAATTTTCATAAATTTTTTATTAAAAACAAATTCTTATATTTGCTTTAATCCCCATTTTACTAGTTCCTCGGTCTCTTCAAAATAATCCCCGCTGTCTTTGGAAAAATTGCCCAGCGTTACGACAATAATTTCATTCTGATCTTCGCCTTTTGCTTTTACAATCAAACATCTCCCTGACTCATCTAAATATCCTGTCTTTGTCCCTAAAATATACAGATCAGTTGAAAGCAGCCTATTGCGATTCTTAATAGTGTGCGAGTCTTTTGTGTCAATCGTCTCAAAGCTATAAACTTTATTCGTTGTCGCGCGCAACATATCCATATTATTAAAAACTTTCCGCCCCATTTTTGCCAGATCCTGCGCCGTGCTGATATTCGCTGGATCCAATCCGCTTGGCTCCGTGAAATACGTATTTTCCATTCCAAGCTCTTTCGCTTTTCTGTTCATTGTCTCTGTAAAAGCGTTTCGCAAAAGACCTGTTGATCTCGCCAAAGCGTAAATCGCGTTATTAGCGGATCCGACCAAAGAAGCAAAAAACAGATCTTTAGTTGTGAGCTGTTCGCCAATGTCAACATTCAGATAAGACATCTCCCACTTTGCGGCATAATCCATAACATCATCGTCGCTCTCGCTGTAAGTCATAATTTTATTCCAATCAGGATCTAAATCTAAAACAACTTTCGCAGCCATCAATTTAGTAATGCTGGCGATTGACGCCTGATGCCCGCTATTTTTCGCCCAAATAATCTCTCCGTTTTTTGAATTAACAATAATGGCTGATTTTGCGTTAATTTCAAAATTCGGCTTTGCCTCCCTTGCGGTCGTCTCAGTATCGCCAGCACTGGCGGCAGTTGTTAAACTTATTGCTGTTTCTTTTTTTTCTGCTAACTCTACGCGGACATTGCAGATCCCCGCGCTCAAATTCGCTATTTTCGCAAAAGCTGTCTTGTCTAAATCAATCGCGCGATCAGGAAAAATCGCGCGAACAGGACCATAATCATTCACAGTCACAACGACTGTTTTATTGTTGTCTAAATTTGTCACTTTTAATCGCGTCCCTTTCGGATAGTCAGGGCTTGCCGCGCAATCACAGTCTTTCCATCTGTACCAACTTGCTTTTCCGATCTCCATCGCGTTTTTGTCTTCAAAAACCGCCAATCGCGCGTAAGGCAGATGCAAATTAGCGCGAACTTTTTTTCTTCCAGTCATATCATTGGATGGAATTTTTACCCAATTTTTTTTGCCTGAGTCCCAATAATAGATGCTTTTAAATCCGATGTAATCATCGTCATATTTTATCTCTATAATCAGCGGTTTTTCATTTTTAAAAGCAGCTTTATTGGAAATATCAAATTCG
>JAGLJD010000113.1 GCA_023142625.1 Candidatus Parcubacteria bacterium
TGTTTAAATTGCCTGATGAATTTTTTAGAATGTTCTGCATCAGGGTTCCACAGCCCTGCGGGACTATGGAACCAACAAAGGTTAAAAATGATGATGATTTATAGGGATGTTTTTTGGAAATATGGGGTTTGAGTTGGGAGAGTGGAATTAACATTGAATATTTATTTTGCATATTTTTCATAAATTACCACAAACTCATTAACTTTTACTTTTAATTGTTCTAAACTGATTGTGGGCTCTTTCCCAATATGATTTGTATTTGACCAATTACAAAAATCGTAAATTGTTTTTATTGTGTCAAAATCGTCTTTGCAAATTTCTTGATTAGATTTTATTCCGTTTATAATATTGGAAAATTTATATTCATTCCAATAAAGTAACTTATTTTTAATAAAATTTTCAACTTCAAATCGTAAATATTGACCATATTTTATGGTAAACATTTCTTGCTCAATTCCATTTATAGCTTTTTCTTTAATGATGCTTTCAATATTCTTTAACTTTTCAATAATCTTTATTGATTTGTTTTTACAAATAAAACTTCCTCCTAAACTTTTTTTATTCTTTAAAATATTAAATACTCCTTCTTTTGGTTTATCTTTACCCTTACATAAAAATCTAAAAAATGTCTTATGGTGCGTAAAAATAAAAGTTTGCGAAAAATTTTTCTGCTTTTCAAAAATTATATCAACGATTTTACTTAAATTTCCATCATCCAAACTTGTAACAGGATCGTCAAAAACTAAAATTTTATTTTTTTGTTCGGGATAAGAATCTAAAAACGCAAAAAAGAAACAGAACGATAAAATTTGCAATTCACCCTCCGAAAGACCATCTCTAAAACTTCGTTTATTTTTTTCTTTGTCAAAAACAACAAAAGAAAACTGCTTTTCGTTCGTAACTCTATTTCTATCTTCAGGCTCTAAAACAAAATTTAAATCAAATTGACCTAAATATTTTTGAATGTTTTCGATAAATTTCTGGAATATTTCACTTTCACAATATTTATCATATTCCAATTTTTTTATTTCAAATGATTTTTCTGCTTGCTCAAACAATGTTGTCTTTTCTTGTAATTTTTTTATACAAATTTCTTTCTGTTTATACTTTTCAATTTCCTTTTCTTTTAAAAAGTCAGCTTCATTCTTAATTTTCTCAATTTTTTGTTCTTTATCTGAAATACTTTTTTGTAAATTTTCACTTGTATTTTTCTGTTTAAAATTGTATAGAATTTCTTTTTTAGATTTTAAAAATTTATTTAATTCTTCAACAAATTCTTTTATTTTCTTAACTTCCATAAAAACTTCTTGATAAATTTTAGCAATGTCTTCTTTATTCGGCTTCTCTAAGTTTTCAATTTTTTTATAAAAATTTTCAAGATTTTCAATTTTAGATTTTTTAAAATTGTTTTCATTTTCAATTGAATAAATCTCTGTTAACCTAAACTTTTCTTTAATTTCATTTAAACCACGAAAAATTATATTTAGATCTATTTCATTCAATTCACTCTCAATATTTTGAAGTTCCAAGGACAACTCTTTTTTTTGTGATTCAAAAACACTTTTTTGTTTTTCATAGGAATCATCAAAAATTTGTTGATAAGTATTAATAACCTTTTGAATACTCTCTTTTTCAGTTTCTGATTGACAAAATGGACATTTGTTAGGAAATTTCTCATAAACTTCAAAACCACTTTCAAAAAACTTCTTTTCTGTTTTTATTTTTTGAATCAAAGTTTTCTCTGCGTCAGCTTTAGCGTTTTCTTTTAAAGAAAACCAAAAAAGTTCATAATAAGTCCGAAAACTAGATAAGTTAAGTATATATTTATACTCATTAAAAACATCCTCTGGAATATTTTGAATTGCTGTGATTTTAGTTAAATTTTCTTTTTCCAGTTTTAATTCTTGCGCTAAATTATTTTTTGAATATTCTAATTTTTCGATATCATTTTTAATTTCTTCCTCGTTTTTATTTTTATATTTTTCAAGAAATTCTTTTTCACTTTCAAAAAGCTTAAAGTTTAAAATTTTTAGATTATCATTATAAAAACTATTTTTTGAATTTTTCAAATCATCTTTTAAATCTCGTGCTTTTTTTCTTTCTCTATTTAAAGAAATTGCTTTTTTGTCAAACTCAATAATAAGTTGCCCTGATTTTTGTTCATGTCCATTTGCATCTCCTTTTCTTTCCGCATTCAAATGAATATATTTAGCAATAAAATCTTTATCAAAAAATAAAATACTATCCTTTTGTAATTTGTTTGGTGCCCAAGTATAACTATTATACTTAAAAGTGTCTCCATCTGTTTTAATCTCTACTTTTTTAGGATATTTCTCAAAATCAAGATTGTTTGAAAGATTTTTTAAAATATTACAAATTGAACTTTTACCTGTCCCGTTTTCT
>JAGLJD010000114.1 GCA_023142625.1 Candidatus Parcubacteria bacterium
CTGGCGGGGAATATCTACGATTCAACACGCGCCATAACTTTGCCAGATTCAATATATTTCACATTTTCAACCTGAACAAACCCTAAATCGCTTAATCGTTTTTTTACGCTTGCCGTTGACTGCGATTCAGCCGCTTCTTTCTTTAATAATTTATTATTATCATGCAAATCAGCGATCTTGTTTTTTAAACTGTTAATTTCATAGACAGAAACTGACGATCTGCTTATTTGCGCGACATAAAAAAATATAAAATTCATTAATAGTATTAATACTGTTACTCTTAACATTAAAGAAAACTTTTTGCTGTTTCCGACTCTGTTTTTTAATTTTAAAAATTTAATCATATTTCTTAAATTTTTTCAATAACTCTTAATTTAGCGCTGCGAGCCCGCGAATTTTCCCTTATTTCTCGATATTCGGGCTTAATCACTTTTTTATTGATTATTTTTATCAGCCCTTTTCCTTCGGCAGGAACTCCGTCTGTTGCCACAGACGGAGTTCTGCCGGCGCGACAAGTATGTCTGTTTAATGCTATGCTTTTAAAAAAATATTTAACAATCCTATCTTCCAAAGAATGGAACGAAATAACCGCCAATATTCCTCCTGGAGATAAAACTTTAACTGCTTGCGGTAAAAAATTTTTAATATTTCCTAATTCATTGTTAACCGCTATTCTCAGGGCTTGAAAAACTTTAGTGGCTGGGCTTATTTTTCCGCGGCGATATTTTACTTTTTCAATAATTTCAACTAACTGCGTTGTAGTTTTAATCTGTTTTTTTTTCCTATCTTTAATAATCCGCGAAGCGATTTTTCCAGCCATCCATTCCTCTCCATATTCCCTAAAAATCGTTTCTAACTCTTTTTCACTCCATTTATTAATAATCTCCCCTGCCGTTAAATAATTTTTTAAATTATATTTTTGATCTTTGACTTTATGGACTTTTGACTTTTGTCGTATCTCATATCAAGCGGTCCATCTCTTAAAAAACTAAACCCTCGCTCGCTATTTTCTATCTGATCAGATGAAAAGCCGAAATCAACTATTATTCCGTCAACTGAACCAAAATTATGTTCAGCGATAATTTTTTCCAAATTCGCAAAATTATCATTAACTAAAATCAAATTATCTGAAACTTTCGACTTTTGACTTTCGACTTTCGACTTATTTATAATTTCCTTATCTAAATCTATCGCTAAAATCTTGCCATTCGGAATTATGCGTTCTAATATTGCCATCGTATGACCTCCTCCGCCCAAGGTGCAATCTATAAAATTCTGTCCCGCGCGCGGATTCAAATATTCCAAAACTTCATTTAATAAAACTGGCTTATGCAAACTTTTCATTTATTTATTACATTGTCACCCTGAATTTATTTCAGGGTCTGTCATTACTTATTATTGAATTATGATTAAATGAAATAAACTTTGACTTTTGGCTTTATCATTCTTAAATATAATATAGAGAACTACAGACATAGATCCTGAAATATCAGCCAGAGGCTGACCATCCTTTGGACGGAATTCAGGATGACAAGTTGTTTAACATAAAAAAACTAGCACAACTCGTTAATTTACAACTTCTTAAAATTACTAAACTCCCATTTCTCCCAGCGCTTCCGCGATTTTGGAACTTTGCTTTTCAGTGTTCGTTTTATACTTATTCCAAATCGCTTCATCCCAAATTTCCAAGCGGTTATAAAGTCCGGCGACAATTGTTCTTTTTTTAATATTAGCGAATCT
>JAGLJD010000115.1 GCA_023142625.1 Candidatus Parcubacteria bacterium
CAAAGAAACAACAACGCCTGAAGCAAGCCAGCTTTTTAGAGACGCTACAATGTGCTTTTCTTTTTCAATAACATTTATAAAAACAAGAAAAAATAAAAAGGGATCAACAAACCAGCCCTTGAAAATTCCGAGGCTGGTTCTTAGATCGAACGAGTTAAGCGTTGAAATTATAACCCCTAAAAATAATAGGAAAATCCCAATTGATAACATCTTATTTTTCAGGAACATAGTTCCGAAGCTTCGGAGCTGGGCTCCTGAAAAATATGCACAGAAATTATCTTTTTTAATTTCGTCAAAACAAATACTTCCATACCCTAGGGTATGGAAGTATTTTGATATTTTAAATTTATTTAGAACCCAAATTAAAAATAAAATATAAATCATTATTTCTAAAACTGTTGTCGGGATTCCACAAATTGAAAACTGCCATAAATATAACGGCATTAGAAAAATAATAAGATATATCCCGTGTCTAAGATTTAGCATATTTGCTGTTTAAAATTATTGATGAAAGCGAAAGAATAATCACAAAAATTCCCAAGATAGTTGGCGAATAAATTGGAGTGTCAAAAATAGAATGAACAGAAAACCAAACGAGAGAACCAATAAGTCCTACTGAAATAACTTTTGAAAATTCATTATCGCTATTTTTACTTGTTTTATATAATTGAAATATTGTAATAATTATTAAGAGTATCCAAACAATCAAAGCAAAGATTCCCATTTCCGCGCCAATGTCCAAATACAAATTGTGCGCGTAGACAGGCGACCTGTATTCAATGGTCGGATTTATTTCCAAAGAATAATTTCCAATACCCACGCCAAAGAAAAAATTATCCGCGAACATTTCAGATCCTTGATTCCAGTTTTTCAACCTTTCCGTGTTTGATCCTTCGTTAAAATTGAACGATGACAAAAACCTGCTTAAGATTGACTGGCTTGTTGTTAATAAAAATATAATTGCAGTCGCAGAGATTAATCCTAAAATTATTTTTTTCTTAAAAGCGATTTGTCGCCAAAGAAGGATCACAACAGTGCCAACTCCAAAAATCATTCCCAAATATCCGCCACGAGAAAAAGTCAGAAGCTCCGCGAAAAGCATTGTGATAAGAGCAAGATATAAAAAATTACTATTAAAAATCTTCGTTGGCTCCATTGTCTCCACAGAGCTGTGGAGCCTGTTTGCAAGCGCCACGCATTTAAGCTCCACAGCCCCACTGCGGTAGGGACTATGGAGCCAACACGCCAGCGCAATCGGAATTAAAAGTCCTAAATAAAACGAAAACATATGCGGATCTGGGAAAAGAGAGAAAGCGCGCAGAACAGTCGCGCCACCTATATTTACAAGCCAACTTGGATTAGAAATGACTTCCGCGCCGAAAGTGTTTCCATAAAAAAGAGGGGCTATATATTTGCTCCAAAAAATAATTATTGGATCAATGCCTATTAGAAACTGCAACGCGAATTGAATAACGCCGATTAAAGATAAAATAAATCCACTTAAAATAAGTGTGCTTAGTATTTTGGAAATATATTTTTTATTTGCAACAGTAGAAACGAGGCACTGCCTCGTCTCTACCGAAGTAATTATAAAATACAGAGGAAAGACAGAAAGAAAAACTAAAATTTTCCTGATCGCTCTTTCGCTATCCCATGCTTGAGTCATTGAAAAAATCGCGATAAATAAAAACGCTAAGATCAAAATGGCTTGTAAATTAAACTTAATTATAAATCTTTTTTCCGCCAGCGATTTAATTATCCACACTATAAATAAATACAAAATAAAAGCTCGTCCCGAAGCAAGATCAATTCCAGAAGTTATATTAAGAGCAATTTGAAAAGGAAGATAAAAAATTAAAATTATTAAAACTTGCTTGAAATATTTAAAAGAAATTATAGTAAATAGAATTGATACCAGCAAAAATAAAATCGATAGATTATAAAAAGAAATAGCAAATCCAGAAAAAACAGCCATCAAAATAACAGCTAAATATTCAAGCTTTATTTTTTTAAAATCTAATAACATCTTGGTTTACAAAAAAATTATAAAAAATAACCTCATAATAATTATGGGCTATTATTTGGTTTAAGGCAAATAAAATTAAATCTCAAACCTAATCTTCTTCACTAATTTATGTCCCACTTTTTTATTTATATCTTCTTTTATTTCTTCTTCCTTAAACTTAAACTCCTGCGCCAACACAGAACTTAAAACGGCGACCGTAAGCGCGCCGTTTTTAAATTTGATTGCTTGAGATTTTTCCGCAACTTTTTGTCCGAAAATGCTTTTTATTACTTCTTGCCAAAACTGACAAACTTGAGCCGCTTTTACCTGCTTATTAATCCCGGCTTTATTTATTGATTTTCTTAAATCGTAATTTATAGAAACGAGCATAAGAGATTATAAGTTATAAGCTGTGGGTTATAAGTTGTTTACGCCCTTACTGGCATAATCACATACAATAAATCTTTGTCTGTGGCTGAGGTTAAAACTGTTGGTAATTTTTCACTATTGATTTTTAGAATAGCTTTTTCTCCATCTATCCCGCCAAAACCGTCACTCAAATATCTATGATTATACATCGCTTCCAAATCTATTCCTTTTATTTCCGCCACTACCTTTGTGTTATTATTACCCAACTCACTCGCCTCTGAAATTACCTCCAAAATATTAGAACTTGAATATGCTTTTAATTTAATATTATTATTAGAAACACTAACAAATAATCCCGCAACTCTGATTGCATTGGCAATTTCATCAATATTTATAACTGCTTCTGTTTCAAATTTATCTGGGATGATTTGTTTATAATCAGGATATTTTCCTTCTAATAAAC
>JAGLJD010000116.1 GCA_023142625.1 Candidatus Parcubacteria bacterium
AGCGACGAAGCAATCCCATTACTGGACGAAAAAATCTTTAATTATAACTCTATTCGCTCAGTAATGAGATTGCTTCGTCGGCTGTCGCCTCCTCGCAAAGACAGTGGCGGAAAATTTCTCGCAAAAACAAATAGAAAATAATTTTTATTTTTTAGTTGTCGTTTTTATTTTTTCATTTTTCATTTTAAATTATCGTTGTCCAGCTAAATTTATCATCTTCATCTCCGTATTGAATCGCGTGCAGCCTGTTGTATAATTTAGTGGAAATCGGTCCGGGTTTGCCGTCTTTGCAAAATTCATAGGTTTTTCCTGTTCCGTTGTCAACGATTTTTTTAATCGGACTGATCACCGCGGCTGTTCCGCAAGACCCTGCTTCGTCAAATTCAGCCAATTCTTCAACTCTAATTTTCCGCTGTTCAACTTTCATTCCCATATTTTCGGATAGCCGCATTAAACTTTTATTAGTAATAGACGCTAAAATAGACTTTGATTTCGGCGTAATATATGTATTGCCTTTTATCGCGAAAAAATTCGCCGGACCGCATTCGTCAATATATTTTTTCTCTTTCGGATCAAGAAACATCACGGAATGATAACCCTGTTTTTCCGCTTTAATCAAGGACTTAAAACTCGCGGCATAATTTCCGCCTGCTTTAATATGCCCTACGCCCAGAGGCGCGGCTCGGTCGCGGTCGCGGTCAATTAAAATATCTATCGGATTAAACCCGAGCAGATAAGGTCCGACAGGATTTACAAAGACTAAAAATAAGTATTCTTTTGTCGGGTGCAGCCCGAGCTGCGCGCCACTCCCGATTAAAAGCGGACGAATATATAAAGACGCGCCAGAATTATAAGGCGGAATAAATTTTTTATTCAACTCAATCGCGCTAAAAACCGCTTGTTTAAAAATCTCGCGCGGAATTTCTGGCATAAAAATTTCTTCAGCTGAGCGATTTAGTCTTTTCGCGTTCTCTTCCCAGCGGAATATTCTTATTTTTCCGTCTTTTCCGCAAAACGCTTTCATTCCTTCAAACGCCTCCTGCCCGTAATGCAAACACCCTGCCGCGATATGCATTTGCAGATATTCAGAATCTGATTTTTCAATCTTGCCCCATTTGCCATCCTTAAAATAACAGCGGATGTTATAATCTGTTTTATGGTAAGCAAACGGCAAATTTTCCCAATCTAAATTCGGCATAATATAAAATTATCTTGAATTATAAAATAAAAATTCCGCTGTCTTTGCGAGGAATGAAGTGGAGCGATAGCGGAACGAAATGACGAAGCAATCTCATTACTAACCTCACAAACGATAAGTCATAAATGGTTTATTCGCTCAGTAATGAGATTGCTTCGTCATTTCGTTCCGCTGCCGCTCCACTTCATTCCTCGCAAAGACAGGAGAATTTATGCGTTTTATAATTCAAAATAATTCTTAACCTACCTCCAATTCCTGCTTTCCAAATTCTTAACAGTGAGCCATAAGAATAAAAATATAAAAGAGCCGTAATATATTAAATCGCGCGTGTCAATCACGCCTTTAGCAATATTTTGAAAATGCGTTCCCAGCCCGATAAAACTGAACAGCGGAGCTAAAAAATTCGGCACCGCTTCCAGGACAAAATTCGTTCCGATGATAAACAGCCCGAAAGACGCGGCAATCGCGATCACAAATGAGATAATCTGATTTTTAGTCAAAGAAGAGATAAAAATCCCAATACAGAGATAAGCGCCCGCCAGCAAAATTGTTCCAATGTATCCGCCGATGACAGGTCCGATGTCAAGTTGCCCGACATTGCTAATAGAGATAGGAATTGAAATTGAAAGCAAAATCGTTATTGCCATAAATCCCAAACTTGACAAAAATTTCCCGACCACAACTTCCCAGTCTTTTATCGGCAAGGTCAAAATCAGTTCCATTGTTCCGCTTCTTTTCTCTTCAGCAAAGCTTCGCATAGCGATCGCCGGGGCTAAAAACAAAAATATCCAAGGCAAAAAAGAAAAATACCCGCGCATTACCGCTTGATTATATAAAAAGAAATTCTGGAAAAACAGCCACGAGGACGAAACTAAAAAAACAGCGATAAAAATATAAGCAATCGGGCTGTTAAAATAGCCTGCCAATTCTTTTTTAAAAATTGTATAAATATTTTTCATTTTATTTATTTTAATTTATTTCGTTAGTTCCCTAAACACTCCTTCCAAGCTTTTTCTTTCCTGTCGCATTTCTAAAATCGCCCAGTTATTCTTCATAATCGTGATTGACAAATATTCGCGCAAGTCAACTCCTTGTTTCGGCTTTATTTTATATCCGTAGACGCCGTCGCTCTCTTTATCTTTAATTCTTGCTTCATCAATATTTTCCAAATTTTTTAATTTGCGCAAAACTTCATTTTTATCTCCTTTAATTTTTATATAAATTACATCTCTTGTTTTTGCCTGTTTAATCAATTCATCAGGCGTTCCAGACGCGGCAATTCTGCCGTTATTGATGATGATAATCCTGTCGCTCACGGCTTGAGCCTCGCTTAAAATATGCGTTGAAAAAATTACGGTTTTCTCTTTACCGATTTTTTTAATCAATTCTCGAATCTCTATGATTTGGTTAGGGTCAAGTCCGCTTGTCGGCTCGTCTAAAATTAAAATCTCTGGATCGCTGATCATCGCCTGCGCCAATCCGACCCGCTGGCGGAAGCCTTTTGACAGTTCGCTGATTAATTTATTGATAACTTTTTCCAAGCCGCAGACCTTGCTGATTTCGCTGATTTTTTCATCTATCTCATTTTTGTCCACGCCTCTTAATTCAGCGATAAAACTTAAAAATTCAAAAACTTTCATCTCGTCATACAAAGGATTGTTTTCCGCCAAATAGCCGATTTTCGCGCGCGTTTTAATAGAATCTATTTCAACATCAATATTATCCACTTTTACCGATCCTTTATTCAGCGGGATATAGCCGGTGATAATTTTCATCGTAGTTGTCTTGCCCGCGCCGTTCGGTCCTAAAAAACCTAAAATCTCACCTTGCTTAACATCAAATGAAATTTTATCTAAAACGGTTTTGCCATCAAACTTTTTTGTTAAATTTTTTATTTTAATCATAAATTTTTATTTTTTCTACTACCATTTTATTACATAAAAAAATATTGTCAAGAACTTGAATAAAGCGGCAAAATTTGATATTATTTTAAATAAGGTTATTATAATAATATGGCTAAAGAAAATTTAATTGAAAAAATGCCGCCGCAAAATCTTGAAGCTGAGCAGTCGCTGCTCGGTTCTCTTCTGATTGACAAAGACGCTATAATCAAAATAGCTGATATTGTGAACCGCAAAGATTTTTATGACGATCGCCACAGCGCGATATTTGAAGCGATCAGCGAACTTTATGAAAAACGCCAGCCGATTGATATTTTAAACCTGTCTAATCGGCTGAAAGAAAAGAAAAAACTGTCGGATGTCGGCGGAAGAAGCTATTTAGTGAGCCTTACAAACTCAGTTCCATCGTCCAGCCATATCGTCTCTTACGCCCAGATTGTGGCGCGAAAAGCCACCTTGCGCCGCCTGATTAAAGCTTCGTCGGAAATCACTT
>JAGLJD010000117.1 GCA_023142625.1 Candidatus Parcubacteria bacterium
AATTTCATACCGATTAAAGATGTTTTAGACGACGCGTTTGACCGCATAGACACTCTGCATAAAGAGCGGGGAAAGATGCGCGGAGTTCCGACTAACTTTGTAGATATTGACAAAAAACTCGCCGGATTGCAAAAATCGGATCTGATAATTTTAGCGGCTCGCCCGTCAATGGGAAAAACTTCATTGGCTCTGGATATCGCGCGGCAAGTCGCCAAGCAAAAAATTCCCGTCGGGATATTCTCTTTGGAAATGAGCAAGGAGCAGCTGGTTGACCGTTTGCTTTGCGCGGAAGCAGAAGTTGATTTATGGAAAATGCGAACAGGAAAACTTTCCACAAAAGACGGAGATGATGATTTCGCCAGCATCAATCACGCTATGGGGGTGCTGTCTGAAGCGGAGATTTACATAGACGATTCCGCCGTGGCGAATATTATGGAGCTTCGCACAAAAGCGCGGCGTTTGAAAGCCGAACATAATCTCGGGCTGCTTGTTATTGATTATCTGCAATTAATGGAAGGTAGCCGCACTGAAAATCGGGTTCAAGAAATATCGGAAATTTCCCGTTCATTGAAATCTCTGGCAAAAGAGCTTAATATTCCTGTCTTGGCGCTGTCCCAGCTTTCCCGTTCAGTAGAATCGCGGCCTAATAAAATTCCTATACTGGCAGACTTAAGAGATTCTGGGTCAATCGAGCAAGACGCTGATGTTGTGATGTTTATCTATCGCGATGATTATTACAAAGAAAAGAGTTCTAAGCCGAATGTCGCGGATATTTTTATCGCCAAGCACCGCAACGGACCGACCGGGCGGCTTGAACTGTATTTTAATATGGCTAGAGCGAGTTTTACCAATTATGAAAACAACATTGAGGAGGCTGGCGGGCAAGAAGAAACAGAAGAAGCGTTTTACAATTTTCAATTTGCAATTTTCAATCAATTATAAATTTTCAAAAAATAAAAACTATGTCATCCTGAATTTATTTCAGGATCTGTTATTACTTATCGCTAAATTATGATTAGATAAATAAAATCCTGACTTTTTACTTTATTTTTCTTAAACATAATATAGTAAATAACAAGCACAGACCCTGAAATAAATTCAGGGTGACAATAGTGGAATTCAGGGCGACAGATTTGTTTTTAATTTATTGAAAATAAAAAGCCCTTGAATGAATAAATATAATGATTAATAAAAAAACAATAAATTACATTTTATTTATTATTGGATTTTTGCTTTGCGGTTTTACCGTGCTTTTTCTTATAACTGGCATGGATGAAATTTGGAATGGATTTAATTTATGGTGGTATGGTATTGGTATTGCTGGAATGCTTAGTTCTGTGGGGATGTTAAGTATTATTATTTCTTTTAATAAACAGCCGTCACGATTTCTTTTTTATTTGTTAGTATTATCTATTATATTGATTATTGTCGGAATTTTTCAATTTTAACAAAATATTCTTCATAAAAACAAATATTTATTTTTTAATAATTTATTTATAACTATAATTTTATGTTTAACAAACTAAAAGACCTTAACAAGCTTCGCTCGCAGGCTAGCGAAATGCAAAAAAAATTAGCCGATGAAATTATTACAGTTGAAGATGGCGGCGTTGAAATTATTATTAACGGCAATATGGAAATTCAGAGCGTTAAAATCGCTGATATTGAAAATAAGAAAAAATTGGAAAACAGTTTGAAAAACGCCGTAAACAGCGCTGTTAAAAAAACGCAGAAGCTGATGGCGCAAAAAATGATGGGCGGCGGTCTTAACCTGCCCGGAATGTAAAATTTATGAAATTTCCGCATCCTATTCAAAATTTAATCTGGCAATTCAGCAGATTTCCAGGGATTGGCGCTAAAACAGCTGAAAAATTTGTTTTTTATCTATTAAAAAAACCGCGCAATGAATTTGTGGAATTCATAAAAACAGCGGTTGAATTAAGAAATAAAATTGTTGTCTGCGAACAATGCCGCAATTTTACTGAAAAATCCCCCTGCGAAATCTGCTCTGACGCAAATAGAAATCGCGAGATCCTATGTGTTGTCGCAGCGCCGCAAAATATGCGAGCGATTGAAGCGAGTAATAAATTTAACGGAATTTACCATATTTTAGGAGGAACCATAGACCAGCTTAACGGCATTACGCCAGACAAGCTAAATATAAAACAGCTAATAGGACGGCTGAAAAAAGAGAATATTAAAGAGTTAATTCTCGCTTTTAATCCTGATATACAAGGAGAATCAACCAATATCTATCTAAAAAAAATCCTTAAGCCGTTTTCTGAGATAGGGATAAAAATTACCTGCCTTGCGAGAGGACTCCCAATGGGCGCTGATTTAGAATATACAGACGAGATTACCATCGCTAACGCCATAGAAGGCAGAAAAAATCTATAATCCTATAATCTAAAAAGTTGACGAAACTGTGCGGTCGCACAGTTTCGTCAACTTTTTGTTATTTTAAAAATTTTTAGCAAAATGTACGATCGTACAAAATGCTAAAAATTTTTTTAACCACATTCTATTAAAACAGTTTTTTCTGCCTTGTTTTTTCTTTTTCGCTGAAAATTTTAACTTTGCCGTATTCTCCGTCAAAGCCTGGCTCAATAATCAGATTGCCCTCCCTCACTCTTTTTATCGCTTCTGTAATTTTCTCAGAAGCGATTTTTTTTAGTTCATCATAATTCAGATTAAGCAGAATATTCAACTCATTGCCGCCAAGTTTGATTAAATTATTGTATTCAGCCAGCACCGCTTTAGAGGCGCGGCTTTTTATATTCATAGTTTCAGCGATTATTTTATCCAGTTCCACTAATTTAACAAATGGCGCGGCGTTTTTCGGCTTAAAACCGAATTCACGGTCCGCTAATTCTTTAACTCTGCTCATCACGCCAATTGTAAGCGGTCTTTTACAGACAGGGCAGATACCGCTATATTTTTTTGTCTCTTCTGGCGTAAAACTGACATTACAAGCGCGATGCCCGTCAAAATGATACATCCCCTCTTCCGGATAAAATTCAATAGTTGATAAAAGCAGATTTTTACCGCGATTTTTTTTGTTCATCGCTTCGCGAATTCCGCCATAAGAAACATCTTGCAGGTCAAAAATATTGGCTTCGCGCGCGATATTTATTAAAGAGTGCGCGTCAGAATTAGACAGCAGGACAATATCGTCCAAGCCTGAAAGCGCCCAATTCATTTCAGGATCGCTTGACAGCCCGGTTTCAATGGCGTGAATTTTGTTAACTTGTTCTTCAAAACATTCTTCCAAAGAATCAAAACCTGATTTAGATCCGAAAACCGCAAACCATGGCGTCCAGATATGGGCCGGAAATATTACAAAATCTGAACTGATATTAAAACAGATCTCGCACAATTTTTGCGCGCTCATTCCTAAAATCGGTCGTCCGTCCGATTTTATGTTATAACCGCTCTTGCTTAAATGATCATTAAACTCTTTTGCTAATTTCAGATTCGGCGCCATAACCATAATATGCAGCCGCCTCACTTTGTCTAACGCTTTATAGATCAGCGCTACTTCCGTAGAAAGGACAAATTTAATTTTACTGTCTGGCGCGGATTTTAATCTATATAAGCCTGAATTTTCTATCTCTTCTAATTTGCTGCTTATATCTCCAAACCAAGCCGGGTGCGTAAAATCTCCGGTAGCGACGATATCAACGCCCTTTATTCTGCAGGCGCTTTCAATATTTTCCAGTTCCAACTGCTTTGAGCAAGCGCGGGAATATTTTGAATGGATATGCAAATCCGCTATCTGTTTCATAAAATTTATTTAAAAAATATTTATTCGCCACAGTCCCTAAATCAACTAAATAAATTATACCACAACTATAAAACCGATTCAAAAAAATTCTTAACTAATTGTGCGATTCCTCCCGAGGCGGACAAGCGCGCATTTTACTAAAAAATTTAATTATAGCGTTTTTTCACGATCGTATATTTTGTTAATAATTTTATTTTGAAATTAAAATTAAAATTAAAAAAACAGGATGAGATCCTGCTTGAAAAATTTATAAATAGATATAAAAGGTTGGGGATTGATAGTTTGTTTGTTTGTTTGTTTGTTGTGGATTTTTTTGAGTTAGAATTTTTTGTGTGGGAATGGGAAACATAATTTCAAATCTTTTTTAAAACTATATTTCCCACTCTCACTTCATATAAAGAGTTTGGTTGAGAGAGGAATTGTTTATTGTGTTGGAGATTTTGTTTTTTTGTTTTGTTGAGAATTTTGTGTGAGATTGGGAAACATAATTTCAAATCTTTTTTAAAACTATATTTCCCACTCTCACTTTTTTATTCTCTTTTAAATATCCAACTATTCCTCTCTCAATCTTGCTATCACTATAACATATTAAAAAAATATGTCAAGCCCCTGTGCTTATTGGTCTTTCTTGTTCTTTTAAAAACATTAAATATCTGTTTTTTAATAAAATATTTAAAATTATCCACAGGTTAGATTGCTCTATTTTAACAATACGACTCTTCTGCCTGTTAACAAGATTGTCACCCTAACGGGTGACCACCCGTTAGGTGTGGCTTCGTAGGCTATCGCCTCCTCGCAAAGACAGTATTATTATTCATTATCTTTTTTGCCGCTGTCCGGGCTTGTTTTAATATCTTCCGATTCTCTGCTCTCTTCTTTAATCCGATAATTTTCATAAGCGAAATAAGCGATTATAAGCAGAAGCAAAATTATCAGCCACCACCATTCACTCCAGCAATCATAGCCGCCATCTTCGGAATCCGCGCTTGTGGTCGCGATAATCTTTTCGCCGCCTACTATTCCCTGCTCTTTTTCATCTTCTTCTGCTTCGTCCTTTTCGCTATCCTCATCTAATATGTCATCTGGCAAATCATCAACTAACGCTAATTTTTCGCCTAAGACAACTACTGCCGCGGCTTGCGCTCCTTCTCCGATAATTCCGCCGCCGTCTGTTTTTTCTTGCGAGCTTTCGTCCGCGCCTTCAACTGAATCTCCTGCTTCGTCTTCGCCTTTTTCGCCTTCTTCTTCAATTTCGCCTTTGTCATCTTCTGGTTCATCTTCTTGCTCGTCTTCTATTTCCTGCGGCTCTGATAATTGAGGAGTGGTGAAAAAAAGTTCTTTGCCATATATTGCTGGAGACGCGGCGGAAATTGTCCTGAAATAATATGTAGTGTTTGGCAAAAGACCGCTAATAACAACTTCGTGGAATGTTATTTTATTTAGGTCTTCTGTTGTAGAATATTGATAGCCTAAATTAGGCCATTCGCCAATATCTGCAACAGACAGCGTTCCGTAAACTACTCTGCTGGTGGCAGGTTTATTCGTGTGCCAAGTAATTGTCTCTGTCGCAAATTCTGTTTCATCTTCTATTTTAGATTTTGTTTCAACTAATTTTTCAGAATGAATTGTTAAAAAATTAGAGTGACCTCCGCCTCCTCCGCAGCTTTCAATTTTGCCGTCGCAATTTTCATCAATGCTATTCCCGCAAATCTCTTTCGCCAATGGATTTATATCGGCATTATTGTCATCACAATCTTTCTCTCCGCATTCAATATCGCTTTCATTGCTATAATAACCGTCGTCATCATTATCTACGCAATCATATTGCCAATTATAAAAATTTATATCCGCAGTGCTTGTCGGCGTTGTGCTTGTCGCTGTAATTATAATATTATGTTCAATCGGGGTTGTTGTCGGAGCGCTTTCAACGCCAGTCATCCAATTCTCCCGCATAACTTCAGTAATCATATAAACTCCAGGCTCTAATTCATTAAATTCATAGCAGCCTAATGTTGTTGTTGAAGTTGTCGCCGTGTCGGTTGCTGTCGAATTTATTAAAATTGGATTAGTTGAGCTTGCGTTATCATATAATTTAATCATCCAATCGCCAATGCCTGATTCACTAATATCCCATTCTCCATCTCTATCCAAATCATTATATTTATATCCTGAAATTATTTTATACTCCCAGTTGCCAAAATTAACTTCCGCTGTTATAGTTGCTGTTGATATTGTCGTGGTTGCTGTTGTTGACGCTAAATTAGTCTGCATCCAGCCGTCTTGCTGAAATTCTTTTACCCAATAATCGCCAAAAGGATGTCCTTTGAAAATATAATTTCCTTCTGCGTCAGTGGTAGTTTTATCTATACTTGAAGTTGCGTTAGCGGCATTATATAATTCAATCTCCCAGCCAGCCATTTTTTCCTCTCCGTCATCAAATTCGCCGTTTTTATCTAAATCATTAAATTTATAGCCGTAAATTTCAGTCTGCCAGTTTCCGAAATTGATAGTTGAGGTTGAAGTAGTTGTTGCTGAATATTCAATATGATATTCAATCGGCGTTGTTGTCGGAGTGCTGCTGGCGAATAAATCTGTTCTATGCCAATTATCCAGCATTATTTCTGTAATTGTATAATCTCCTATATCTAAATTATTAAATTCATAATAACCCTCTGTGTCAGTGGTTGTTGTGGCTGTTGTGCTGGAATTTGTAAGCGTGATTGTCCAACCGCTAATTCCGATTTCGCCTCCGCCCATTACGCCATCTCTGTCAGAATCATAATATTTATACCCTGAAATAGTTTTATATTCCCAATTGCCGAAATTTACAGTAGTAGTCGCCGTTGGACTTTCTAACTTTATTGTAGTTGTTGAAGTTGTCGGGGTTGTCTGTAGCCAGCCATCCTGCTGAACTTCTTTAATAACATAACCCCCTGCTTCTAAATTCTGGAAAGAGTAAAAACCTAAAGTTGAGTTTGCAATGCTTGTTGTGATTGTTGTTGTCGGAATTGTTGAACTGGCATTATCATATAATTCAATCACCCAACCGCCAAGCATCGGCTCGCCCTCGCCCATTATCCCGTCTTTATTTAAATCATTAAATTTATAACCATAAATTGATTCAATCTGGCAATCTGAACTGCACCCGTCGCCGTTTTGATTATTCCCATCATCGCATTTTTCGTTTTCCTCTAAAATTTCATCCCCGCAAACAGGATTATATTCACATTGGTCATTAGTAATTCCAGGTGTTCCTAAATCGCCATCTCCATAAGACGAAGTTGATAAACACCAATTAGCCGTAATATTATTATCAAAATTAAAATCACTCAAAATCATTGATTCTCCTACTTTAATAACCCACCCGCTATCTTTATTATATTCTACTCTATCTATTTCTGTATCGTTGCAAATTAAAATTAACTCATCTTCTTCGTTAGCTAAAGTTATTCCTGTATATGTATAATTAGATATAATGCCACCATTTTCAGTAGAAGTGCTATTTTTTGTTAAAACCGCATAATCATTAGAATCAATAATTAAATCTAAATTAATAGTATGTAAATCAGAGCCATCGTCTTTAATAATACAATTAATTAAATTAACTTGATGATCGGTGTTATTATATACCTCAAACCATTCTCCGTTACTATCGGAAACAACAGAAGGGTCGGGCATAATTTCATTTATAATAACCTCGCCTGCTTGCGGCTGCGGCGGCAACTCGCTTGCCGATGCCGATGGCGTTATCATTAAATTAAGCGGAAAAATTACTAACAAAATTAAAAAACATTGCAAAACTTTCTTTCCCCCCTTTATCAGTCTATTTTTCATATAATGTTATAAAATTAAAAATTAAATTTGAATTATAAAATTA
>JAGLJD010000118.1 GCA_023142625.1 Candidatus Parcubacteria bacterium
ACGAATAGCGAGCCGCGAGCCGCGAATTTAAATGAAGATGAATTTGAGTTGGAATTAATTGACGCAGGGGCTGACGATATACAAAAAGAGGATGAGGAAACTATAATTTATACTAAGATAGAAAATCTGCAAAAAGTTAAAGAAAATTTGGAAAACAGTGGCGTAAAAATAGAGTACGCGCAGATTGAATATATTCCAAAAGAGCTAAAAAAAATAGAAGATGAAAAAGACAAAGAAATAATTAAAAGGTTATATGACGCGCTGGACGAATGCGAAGATGTAAGCGATTTTTACACCAACGCAGATATTGAATAAAAATGATAGCGGAGATTTTAAATAAATTTTTAATCATTATATTATGAAAAAATATGTTAATGTTATAAAAAAGCATATTACATGGAATGCATGGATTGTTATTTTTTTAGGATTTTTAGTTTTAATTTTATTGATAAAATTTGGCAGTAAAAGTTCCGATGGGTTATTAGCGGCATCATTAATAAATAGTTCTGTATTTATTTTAGCTTTTTCCGCGATTCTTTTTTCGTTTTTTGGTTATTTAGCAATAGCAATAAAAGATTGTTTTTTCCGATCTTCTCAAATGAAAAAACTTGCCAAAAAATATAATTTGAATTATACCAAGCCAAAAGAACCTTTTACAATGACACCTAAAACAATATACCAAAAAAATATTCTTGATGGAAAAATAAATGGTAAAAATGTTTTAATATATGATTTTGTTCGCTGGTATTGGTTTATTAGACACAATTATATAACGCGTAGCGCGACAATAATTTCTATTGATAGAAGAAAAAAAGAATATAGGGGATTTTTTACCGGACTTTGTCCTATAAAAAAGATCAATTCTTCTTTAGTTGGTTTGAGTAAAGAAAAATTATAAATTTCATTACAAACACGATGTTAAATAGGATTAAAAAATAACTATAAAATTATTTTGCGCGCAAAAAAATAAGGAAGCATATCGCTTCCTTATTTTTTTGAAATCCTTATTGCCATACCTTTAATAATGGCAAAACTTATTTTTTTTTGCGCGATAGCAAGAATTCTTTGAAAAGTGCTTTGCGATGTGCGCATTTTTTTTGCAGATCGGTTTTGGTCTAAATTTTCCACATTTTTAAGTCTTAAGGTTTCCCATTCTTCAAGAGTTAACTCCATAACTTTTAAATTTCTTAACGGGATTCCTTGAGGTTTATAAAAAATTACATTCGGATTAGACCCAATTCTTCTGCATAATCTTGGGCGCGGCATTATTTTTCTTCTTTAATACTAGACTTTTTTTTAGCGTCGCGGACAGACTGCAATTCGCTTTCTAAAAACTTTTCCTGCTCATCAAGAGAGCTTTGATTTTGAAAAAATCTTCCTCTAATTCTCCTTCCGCATCCTCGGCAGCATTGCATAAAACCGCCTATAAAAGAATTTGATTGCTGGTTCTCAGCACAAGGACCTTGTCCTCGCCCTGTCGCAGGACCTTTTCCAGCAGGACCTGTTTTGTCAAAATTTGGCATAATAATTTTGGTTAACTAGACCCACTGCAAAATAATTTACTACTGCGATTTTCATACTTTGGTCAAATTTTCCAAAAATTTTAACGCCTATATATCTATATAAGCTTATAAAATTATTTGAAAAATTTGCCTCAAAATCT
>JAGLJD010000119.1 GCA_023142625.1 Candidatus Parcubacteria bacterium
TTTGTCAAAATTTGGCATAATAATTCTGGTTAAATAAATTATGTTTTAAGTATATACCCAATATAATTTTATGTCAAGCCCTCTAAGGTCATTATGGTAAAATTATTACGCTGAGCGTTGATATTTTTTTCAAAAAATTATTTTTACATAAAATTAATCAGCAGAGACGCGACCGCTGCTACAATAAATGTCCAGTTTAAGCCGAAATTCAATGCTACAACAATAGCAAAAATAAGCATTAAAACTCTGCCTAATTGAATCGCGATCTCTTTTAATACCGTATATTCATCAACCATATGCCCGCGGTCAGCCATAATTTCATAATTCAGGGTATCAAACGGCGTATTTTTAAAAATTCTCGCGAAACTGTGGTATGCTCCAGCGATAAAAATATGAAAACTAGTTAAAACAAAAATTTTAATTATCCAGCCGATAGCGCAAAAAATCGTTCCGTAGCGAAGCATCTTTCTTTTATCAAACAGATCTGTATATTTGCCGACAACTAATTGCAAAGTGATTGCGATGAAAATAATCAGCGACGACAAAATTCCGACTTTTAAATAATCGCCTTCAAGCAGCTGCCAGATAAAAATCGGCCAGATTATAATTCCGACGCAATTTTCAGCCCCGTTTGCCATATTAGCCAAAACTAACTTTCTGTTTTTGCGCGAAAAAAATCTTTTAAAGGTTTCTATCACTCCCCAGCTAAATCTTTCTTTTGTCCGCGGCAAAGTTAAAAATGGAATTCCCGCTGACAAATAAAGAGCTATAGCGATAATAAAAACTGCATTAAAACCAAATTTTACAATTAAAAATCCGGCTGCGATAGGCATCACTACGCTTAAAAAAGATCGAGTCGCCCACATCAAGCTCACCTCTTTCCCCCTATCCGCCTTGCTTGTAAATTTAGCAAAATCAGTATGAAACGGCAGCCAAAACAGCATTCTGGCAAAAAACAGAGCAACTAGAGACAGCGATAAAAACAGCGCTGGATTTTTATCAACCATAAAAAAACAAGTGTAGAATATTCCGTCAAATATTATGCTTATTCTCAAAGAGCGCCGCAGACCGATTTTGTTTAAAAATTGCGCGCCTATCGGCAGCAGCAAAGCGTAACTTAAATAGCCGATAATATAATAGAAAAAAACATATTCAATTCTATAATTTAATTTGGTTAAAAGGAATATCGGCAAAAACAGACCTATTAATCCTTGAGCCGCAAACTGTATCATCCTTCCTGAAAACAGAGCCACAAAACCAGAAGACAGATTGTTGTTAAAATACTTTAACTTAAACATAAAATTTTTAATTATTTATTATTTTTTAGCGAGTTGAAAATTCTGATCCCTTTTTACAAATCCTTCCTCTATTAGTTCCATCACAGCCGCAAACTTTGGCGGATAATTCAAATTTTCCACATATTTGCCCATTATTCCGTCATAAAGTTTTTTTCTTGTTTTTTCGTCAATCGGAATTTTTAAAATTTGCCCCAAACTAATTTTATTGCCGTCGCCTATATTATTTTCACTCTTTAATTCTGCTTCGCTAATATTAAAACGGCGCGCTATATTATAAACCGCATCTCCTCTTCTAACTCTATGTCTAAAAAATTTTAACGCTAAAATTTTTTTCTTTTCTTGCCTTGCGCTATCTTGCATATATGCCAAAAAGCCCTCATAAGATCTTTTGCTTTTTTTAATTTTTTCTTGATCAGGGACTGAAATTTTCAAAATCTGTCCGGGAATAATTTTATTATCAGTTTTTATTCCATTCTGTTGTTTTATTTCTTGTATGCTTGCCCCGAAACGATAAGCTATGCTCCAAATAGCATTATCTTTTTCTAATACTCTGTAATTAAAAAAGTTTTGTTCAGCATTGTCATTGTCGTTTTTCGCATATTCTAAAAAATTTTTATACGCATTTTGATTTATGCTTGTTTTGTTTAAATAATCATTAGCCATACTGCCGTTATACGCGGCCAAATCAATATTCCAATCGCCTGTAATCTTATGAGAGTCGGATAGATGCTTTGCGGCAACTCGTCCTGATTTAATAGGATCATCCCTGTCGTCAATTTTATTATTTATAATCATTCCGTATATTCTGCCTGTATTCTTGGTAATTTGAAAAACGCCCTTTGCTTTTTTACCCGGATTTTTTGCGCAATTCCAATAAGATTCAGGAATAGAAAGATAGATAAATTCTTCTGGGACACCTTCTTTTATAAATATCTTTTTTAATTCTTCTTCATATTTTTCTATTCTTTCCCAAGCCATTTTAAGGCTATTTACATAATCTGGATTTTCTCTATGCTGTTTTTTCCAAAACTTTTTAGTTGCTAAAAAATTTTGCATATTTATCTCAATCGGCTGCTTAAATCCTAATTTAAAAATCTCGCTGATAGTTTCATATTCTTTCTCTTCCTGCTCGCTGTTTTTTTTTCTCTTCATCATGTTCAATTGTCTCTTGAAAAGCGTCTTTTATTTTTAATATTTCTCTATCTTCGCCTTTTTCTGTTTCTTGATTAAAATCATTGCTAAATAATTTTTTTAAAACATCAAACCCGCTGGCGGAAACGGCGGCGCCAGCTGTTATGCAGGCTAATCTTTTTAAGCAATCACGCCTGTTTATTTTTTCTTCTTTTGCCTCTTTTTTATTTTTCGGCTCTATTTCTTG
>JAGLJD010000012.1 GCA_023142625.1 Candidatus Parcubacteria bacterium
CAGGCATTTCTTCATCAATTGGAATTGGAGTTTTACATTCTTGGCAATTTGGCATAGGTTTGTGATTAGTTGGTTATGGGTTTATTATAATGAGGATTTCGGTTGAAGTCAAAAGTTAATTTACCAGTTTTTACTGGTATTTTTTTTAATTCAAAAATAGGGTATAATAAAAGTAAAGAATTGAGCAATTGCGAATATATTTATTCGGGCGGCTAAAGCCACAGGGACCCTCGGCTAAAGCTGGGTAGAAATAATTTTATGTCTAAATCCAAACAATTAAAATTTCCGAAAAACTTTCTGTGGGGTTCTGCGGTTTCTTCGTATCAGGTTAGCGGGGGGATTGAGAATTGCGATTGGTCGGAGAAATTTCCAGCGGGGAAGGCGTGTGATTATTATAACCAATATGAAAAATATTTTGAGATAGCAAAAGAGTTAAATCAAAATGTTCATCGCTTTTCGCTTTCCTGGTCAAGAATTCAACCAGAAGAAGGAAAATTTAATCGAAAAGCAATTCTTCGTTATCGGAAAATGCTTTTAGCGTTAAGAAAGCGGGGAATAAAACCGATGGTGACGATTTGGCATTGGACGCTTCCTTTGTGGATGTCAGAAAAAGGCGGATGGGAAAATTCAAAATTCCCAGACTATTTTGAGGAATATACAAGATTTGTGGTTGAAGAACTTGATGATCTTGTTGATTTTTGGATTACGACGAACGAGCCGATGATTTATACATCGCTTGCTTACATAATGGGAACATTTCCTCCTCAGAAAAATAATTTATTGGCTGTTCCAAAAGTTTTTTATAATTTTGTAAAAACTCACAAAAAAGCGTATAAAGCTATTCATGATATAAACAAAAACGCGAAGGTTGGTCTTGCGCAAAACCTTTCTTTTGTAGATGCTTATTATAAAAGTTCTGTTTTAAATAAAATCGTGGCAAGCGCTTTTAATTTTTTCAGAAATAAACTGTTTTTAGAACTAACAAAAAATTATCAAGATTTTTTGGGTATCAATTATTATTTTCACGACAGGATAAAAATTGCTTCTAAATTTCCATTTTTGAAAATAGAAAATGAAAACAAAAAAGTTTCTGATTTGGGCTGGGAAATATATCCCGAAGGAATTTATTATATTTTGAAAGATTTGCAAAAATACAACTTGCCGATTTATATTACGGAAAATGGATTAGCAGATACTGAAGATAAAAACCGCGCGGAGTTTATTAAAGAGCATTTGAAATATATTCATAAAGCAATAGCTGAAGGCGTAGATGTTAAAGGATATTTGCACTGGTCTCTTCTTGATAATTTTGAATGGGCGGATGGATTTGAACCGAGGTTTGGATTGGTGGAAATGGATTATGAAAAGATGGAGACGAAAATTAGGGGGAGTGCGAGGGAATATGCAGGAATATGCAAGAATAGCTTGTTAGCTTTTTGTATCTAATAGCTTACAACTTAACAACCCAAACTATGTCTTGGATCTTAATCACAATTATCGCGCACCTTCTCAATGCTGTTGTTTTAATTATTGATAAGCATCTTGTTTCTAATACTGTTTTGCGTCCTGTTGCTTATACTTTTTACTCGGGCGTTTTTCAAGTTGGTTTTTTGCTTTTAATTCCGATTGTTGGATTTACTTTTCCCGAAATGAGATATTTGATCGTTGGCATTTTAAACGGCGCTTTATTTATTTTGGCTCTTCTCGTTTTTTACAAAGCAATCCGATTAAGCGAAACATCAAGAGTCATTCCAATCGTTGGTGGATCTGTTCCAATTTTTACTTTTTGTTTGTCTTATCTATTTTTAAGCGAGCGTTTAAGCATTGCCCAAATTGTCGCTTTTATGTTATTTGTTTTCGGCGGACTTTTAATGTCTACAAAATTTGATAACGGAAAACTTATTATTATCAAAGGATTTTACTTCGCAATTTTGGCAGGGTTTCTTTTTGCGATTTATTACACGCTCACAAAATTTCTATTTTTAAACACAGAATTTTTTGACGGATTTCTTCTTCTCCAATTCGGCGGATTTTTAGGATCTTTGCTTTTATTAATTCCTTCAAAAAACAGAAAAATAATCTTTTCCACTCCGCAGACAATTAAAAAAAGAACAGCGTTTTTATTTATCCCAAATAAAATTCTCGCCACTCTCGCCGCGGTCCTGATTTTCTACGCAATTTCCATAGAAGAAAGCAGCGTCGCAATTATCAACTCCCTGCAAGCGTCGCAATATGTTTTTCTCCTAATTTTCGCATTTATTCTTTCCAAAAAAATGCCTGATTTATATAATGAACAAATTGGGAGAAAAGTGATTATAAAAAAAATAATGGCGATTGGGTTGATCGGAGTGGGGTTGGTTTTGTTGGTTGGATAAAAAAATACAGTAGGAATGTTAGATCCTACTGTGAAGTTTTTTTGATTGTTTCTTTCTTTATTAATCTCACTATTATTTTTATCATAAGACCTATACCAGTACCTATTGTAACAAATGCCACAATTTTAATGGTTTTTAGTGAGTCATATGGCAAATTTATGTCATATGCCAGTATATTATAAATATAGTTCATTAGGCTAATGATAGCGAGCAATCCAACAAAGAAAGAAAGATCTCTATAAATTGTCCGTCGGAATAGTTTGTAATATAATGTTGAATTCATTACGAAAATTATCCAAACCATTGCTATTGTCAAAAAAATGAGAGAGCTATTTATTGGTGAGAACGCTAAAAACCATACATTTAGCGAAGTAAAAGTAGCCATAGCTATAATTGCTCCCACTATCATTCCAAGTATGATTCCTGCGATTATTTCATTCTTCAAGTTTCTATCTTCGTTCAATTTTTATTCCTCCATTACTTATACCTACAAAAAACATAACTCAATTTTAAACTTATGTCAACAACAAAATATCACAAAACTTCAAAAAAGAAAATCCTGATAATCTTATTTTTTTTAACTCTTATTTTTCTAATAATATATTTTATCTACACTCCAAAAAGAGAAGATGTGAAATATGGCGTGACATTCAGCAAACCATTTGCCGAACATTTAGGATTAGATTGGC
>JAGLJD010000120.1 GCA_023142625.1 Candidatus Parcubacteria bacterium
AAAATTACAAGAACACTGAATGTTTTTGTGGAAAAAAAGAATTATTTTTTTTTAGTGAGTCCGATTTTTCTTTTATGCGGATCTATTCTTTTTTTGATATTTTTAAAAAATAGCGCTTTAATGCACCTGTCAATTTTGCTGTTTTCTTTTATATTTTTTTTGTTTTCGGAAAGTCTGTTCGCGTATTTTTACGACTATGAAAACCAAAGCCATCCGCTAGAAAATGTTTTAACAGGAATAAATTTGCTCGCGCTGTTTTTAATTTATTCCCACCTTTTTTTGTTTTTAACTTTGTTTAATTTTTCTTTATGGATAATGCTCCCGCTTTTAATTCTAACGACTTTTATATCCAGTTATCAATTATTTTACATATATAAAATTGCTCAAAAAATTAATTATTTTTATTCCATAATTACGGCTATTATTATACTTGAAATATTTTGGAGCATTATGTTTCTGCCGACTAATTTTTATGTGAATGGACTAATTTTAATTAATGTTTATTATATAATCATAGGAACGAGTTATTTTTATTTTATGGAAGCTTTGACTAAGCCAAGAATAATAAGGCATTTGTCAATAAGTTTAATAATTATTATTTTAACATTAGCCACGGCTAAATGGGCGTAATTAGAAAATTAGCATGATAAACAGCAAACATCAAAATTTAATCGTTATATTTTTTGTATCAATTATCGGATTTCTTGCCGGATCTTTAGGCACGCTGGTTGTTGAAAATTATCGCTTTGATCATTTAAGCCAAGATTTGCCGAAACAGATTTCTATTTTCAAGCAGAGCGATAAGATTATTAAAAATGCTTCTATGGATTTGCTGCGCAAGAATATAGTCGGGATTATTATGAAAAAAGAGAAGCCGTTAAATATTTTAGCGGCTTATTATTCTCCTGAAGATATTATCGCATACGGTTTCGTTCTTACCGGCGACGGATGGATTGTGAGCGTTGATAATAGGAATTTTCATAATAAAGAAAATATTCAAAAATTAGCGATAATCACGAATAACGGAGACATTTTAGAAATAGAAAAACAAGAAATTGACAATGTGTCAAGAACTGTTTTTTTAAAAGTTAATAATCCAAAAAAAGAATTTTTAGCTATGAAATTAGGAGATAGCGATAAATTAAATTTAATAGATGAATTAGCAAGCATAGATTTATATGGCAGCGCTATAAAGCACAGCGTGGTAAATTTAAAAAAAATAGACGCGGTAATTCAGTCGTCTGAAAAAATAAGCGGCAGAATGATTATGAGCCAAGGTTCAACTGTAGGTTTGCCGCTGATAAATTTTAATAATGAAATTATGGGAATTACAGATTATACAGACGGCAATTTTATAAAAGTTATCCCTGTAAATTATTTTAAAAATCAGATAGGACAGATTTTAAAAACAGGAAAGTTAAGCAGAGTTTTTTTAGGCGTTAGTTATATAAATTTAAGCAAATTTTCTAAAAATGAATTAAGCAAGAATTTTATCAGCGGCGACAGCGGGGCTTTAATATATTCATTAGATAAAAATATGGCAGTGGCAAAAGACAGCCCGGCGGATATAGCGGGACTAAAATATGAAGATATTATTATTTCAATTGAAGGAGAGGAGATAAGCGCGAACAAAGATTTAAGCGAAATAATCCAAGAATACAAGCAGAATGTCAGCGTTAATATGGAAATTTTAAGAAGAGGCGAGAAAAAAGAGATAGAAGTAGATTTAGTAGAATTTGAATTTTAAAAAGGCTTTATGTTTTTTTAATTTTGTTGTATAATAAAATAGTCAAAAGTTTATAAAGTTGAAAGTCCATAAAGTCATTAGAACTTGTGGTTTTGAAGTTGTAATTTTTTTGGAAATAAACAGGTTTAGTTTTAAAATGATTTAATTAAGTATTATTAGAATATTTTATAAAATGATTTTAGTTTAATATTATGAAACATAATCAACTTATCGCCGGGCTTGATATAGGATCAAGCAAAACCCGTTTAGCTGTGGCTCAGATTGAAAAAACAGACAGCGGAGCTCAAAAAATAAATATTATCGGTTTAAGCGAAACAGCCACCGAAGGATTTGCGAAAGGAGATGTGATAAATGTGGAAGATTTAGTTTCGTCCATATCTATTGTTTTAGAAAAAGCCGAAAGAATGATAGGATTGCCGATAGACAGTGTTTTTGCGTCAGTCGCGGGAAATCATATTATTTCAAAATTAAATAAAGGAGTTGTGGCTATTTCTAAAATTAACGGCGAGATTGGCGACGATGACATTGATCGCGCGATTGAAACAGTAAAAACAACTGCCATTCCTCCCAATTATGAAATTATTCATATTATTCCGGCGGTTTTTAATGTTGACACTCAAAAGGGAATAAAGGATCCGGTTGGAATGACGGGCGTAAGATTGGAAGTGGAAGCGCAGGTAATAAGCGGACTATCAGCTAGGATAAATAATTTTACGCGCGCCATTCACCGCACGGGAGCAGACTTAGAAGATCTTGTTTTTTCCATTTTAGCCGCATCTGAAACCATACTTAACAGAAAACAGAAAGAGCTGGGGGTTATGGCTTTAGATATGGGATATGCCATTACCAAAGGCGCTATTTTTGAAGATGGCGAAGTGATTTATACTTTTAATATTCCTATTGGCTCGTCGCATATTACCGCTGATTTAGCCATAGGATTAAGATCGTCCATAGAGACGGCGGAAATAATAAAAAGAAAAGAAGGGACATTAGATTTAGGATCTATAAGAAAAACTGATAATATTGATTTAGAAAAATACAGCAAATCAGACAATGGAGTTTTTTCAAAAAAATATATAAACGGGATTATTGAAGCGCGCGTGGAAGAAATTTTTGCGCATATATCCCGCGAGTTAAAGCGGGCGGACAGGTTTGGGAAGCTTCCGGCGGGAGTGGTATTGACGGGCGGAGGGGCAAAGTTGCCTCATTTAGTGGAATATGCTAAACTGAAATTGAAATTGCCGGTCTCTTTGGGCTATCCTTTCGGTTTTTCCACAAGCATTGATAAAATCAATGATTTAGATTACGCTTCTGTCTGCGGGCTAATACTTTGGGGAACTCAGGAATTAGAATCAGGGCATAATAAAGGAATGAATATAAAAAAATTTTTAAATGTTTTTAAAGGGGCAAAAGGGTGGCTAAAAAAATTAATGCCCTGATCGATGTTTTAATTTTTTAAATTTTAAATTTACATTATATTTTTATATGGCAGAGATAAAACCGGACATTGAAACTTTTGCGAAAATAAAAGTTATCGGAGTAGGCGGCGGAGGCAACTCAGTCGTTAACCGCATGATCGGCGCTAAAATTCATGGCGTTGAGTTTTTGGCTATCAATACGGATGTGCAAGCGCTTCATAGTTCTATGGCGCCAGTTAAATTGCATATCGGCAAGACGGTAACGCGCGGGCTTGGCGCTGGAATGAACCCTGAATTAGGCCGCCGCGCAGCGGAAGAAAGCCAAAATGAAATAAGGGATATTTTAAAAGGCGCTGATATGGTGTTTATCACTTGCGGATTAGGAGGCGGAACAGGGAGCGGGGCTTCTCCTATTGTGGCTGAAATAGCGCGAGACTTAGGAGCTTTAACCATAGCTGTTGTCACTAAGCCATTCTCCTTTGAGGGTGTTAAAAGAACTGAAATCGCCAAGCAGGCGCTTGAAGATCTTAGCAAGAAAGTTGACGCGATTATTACCATACCGAACGACAAGTTGTTAAAAGTGATTGATAAAAAAACATCGCTATTAGACGCTTTTTCCGTGTCAGACAATGTTTTGCTGCACGGAGTTCGCGGCGTCGCGGAGCTGATTACTGTTCCAGGATTAATCAATGTTGATTTTGCGGATGTTAAAGCGATAATGTCAGAAACAGGATCTTCGCTAATGGGATTGGGAAAAGCCAGCGGAGAAAACAGAGCAGTTGAAGCCGCAAAACTGGCAATTGAAAATTCTTTATTGGATCTGTCTATCAACGGCGCGAAAGGAGTGCTTTTTACGATTTCTGGCAGCCCTGATTTAAGCATGCACGAAGTGAATGAAGCCGCGCAGATTATCACTAAATCAGCCGATCCCAGTGCTAAAATTATTTTTGGCGCGATTATAGACGAGAGTTTAAAAGATACCGTAAAAATAACGGTTGTAGCAACTGGATTCGGTGATTCGCCAGGTCCTATAAATAAAGATGAAGTTTTGGACGCGGATGAAAATTTTATGGCTGAAAATTTTTCAATAAATTCAGAAAACAGTTTACAAGGCAAGAAAAAATTTTCTAAAAAAGAAGAAGATGGTGTTTTTACAAAGACAGATGAGGGTGAAAATAATATTATAGATGAAAATGAAACAGATAATACTGATGATATTAATGGCGACGAACTGGATATCCCGGCGTTTATCCGCAAAAAAATGGTTTCATAAAAATAATTTTAATATTGTGATATTAACTAAACTATATGCAAAAAAAAGAATTTTTTAATAATCAATCCGCAGATATGACATCGCTTGATACAGAGGAGACGATAAAAAAAATAAAAGAATTAAAAGAATTAAAAAACAGTAAATTAACAGAGAAAGAGACCGAAAAACTATTTACATTAAAAGAGATTGTGAAAAATGGCGGATATTTAACAGAAGAGGAAATGGAAATTTATAAAAGATTAGAGGAAAAAATGTCATCAAAACAGCCTGTTCAATAATTATTTAGAGGATTTTTGCGATTTAAAAAGCATCTTTTCAATAAAGATGCTTGTTTATTTAAAATTTTAACAAGTATAACTTATGCAAAAAATACAAGAAGTGTTTAATCGTATTCAGGTGTCTAAAAAAGAACAAAGAAAAATAAAAACTGTTTTTAAAGACGCTTTAGACAGTTCAGCAGAATATCAAAAGGCAGACGAAGATTGCAAGAACGCGAGAAACGCAAAAAAACAGATAAAAGATAAAATAGAATCTGATTTTAAGAGCGAGTTTGACAAGTTGGATAAAATTAAAATGGATATAGAAACTGATAATATTTTGTTAAGCGATATGGCAATAAATTGCATAACAAAAGGCGAGCCGATAGAGATTTCAGACGATTATCAAAACAGATACGAACCGCTGATTAGCGTTAAATTTAAAAAGATATAAATTACCGCGAACTGTCTTTGCGAGGAGGCGATAGCCGACGAAGCCACACCTAACTGGTAGTCACCCGACAGGATGACAATCCCATTACTGAGCGAAAAAATCTTTATTACAAACTCTATCCCGCTGTTCCGCCGCGTTTTTTACAGCGCGCGCGACTGCGAGATGAACTTTTTTATTTAAGACAGCTGGGATAAAATTATTTCTTTTCGGCGTTTTAATAAAGCTGGCAATAGCAAAACTTGCGGCAAGCTTCATTTTTTTGGTAATTCGCAAAGCCCTTGCGTCTATCGCGCCTCTGAATATTCCGGGAAAGGCAAGCGCGTTATTTATTTGATTTGGAAAATCAGATCTGCCAGTAGCAACTATAAACGCTCCGCCATTGAGAGCTTCGGTTGGAAAAATTTCAGGTGTAGGATTTGCCAAAGCGAATATTATCGGTTTTTTATTCATAGATTTAATCCACTCTTTCTTTAAAACATTCGGCGCTGATACGCCTATAAAAATATCCGCGTTTTTTAAAGCGTCAGGCAATCCGCCGTCTATATTTTTTTTATTCGTAATTCTAGCAATGTCTTGCTTATAGGCATTGTTTTTTATATCAGATCTGTTTGAATAGATAACTCCTTTTGTATCGCAAACTAAAAAATCTTTTACGCCTGCGGAATGCAGTAATTTCAAAATAGCATAACCAGCGGATCCCGCGCCATTAATCACAATTTTTATATTTGTAATATTTTTATTAGTTATTTTCAAGGCATTTATCAATGAAGCCAAGACAACCACTGCTGTTCCGTGCTGGTCGTCGTGCATAACTGGAATTCCGATATTTTGCAGTTTTTTTTCTATTTCAAAGCATCGCGGCGCGGAAATATCTTCTAAATTTATTGCGGCAAAATTAGGCGATATATTTTTTACTAATTTAATTATCTCTTCGCTATTTTGCGTTTTTATGCAGATTGGAAAAGCGTCAATGTTAGCGAATTTTTTAAAAAGCGCTGCTTTTCCTTCCATTACGGGAATGGCTGCCAAAGCGCCGATATTGCCCAAGCCCAAAACAGCAGATCCGTCGCTCACGACCGCTAAAGAATTAGCTTTCATTGTCATTTCATACGCTTTTTTTTCGTCTTTGTAAATTTGCCTACTTATCTCCGCAACTCCAGGAGTATAAACAGTTGATAAAGTTTGCTTATTACTAATTGGAACTTTTAATTTAATCTCAATTTTGCCTCTATGCTTTTTATACAAGGCAATCGCTTTTTTATTATAATCCATAGTTTTTAAAATTTGTCTTGTTTATTTTTTTAATTTATTATATCATAATTTTAAAAGAGGGGAATATTAAGATATTTTTTTGTCTTGTCTTTGCGAGGAGCTGAACGAGTGAAACGAGTGAGGTGCGACGAAGCAATCTCGTTAATAACCGCACAAACTATACAAAAATATAAACAAAATTGTAATCATAGACTTGTTCGCCCAGTAATGAGATTGCTTCGTCGCTCTCTCTCACTGTGTTCGTTTGGCTCCTCGCAAAGACAGTGTAGAAAAATTCGCAAAGACAGATGGGAAAGAAGGGTTTAAGTTTAATATCAAATTTAAAATTATGTCAGAAATAAAAATAATATTAGAAAATAATCTTGGTAAAGAGATTATTTTTGAAGATCCTGTTAAAGACAAAAAAGACGATCCGGAATATTTTGATAATTTAAGAAAATCAGGAGCAAATCCGATGCCGCTTTCCGCCCCGCTTGGAAAGAAAATTAAATTATCAATATTCGGAGATTCTCACGGAAAAAAAATCGGGTTTTTTCTTGACGGAATTCCAAAAAATATTAAAATCAGCAAGAAAGAGATACAGGGCGAAGTTGACAAAAGAAGAAGCGTGAGTGGATTGTCAACCGCGCGGCAGGAAGCCGACGAAATACGAATTATCAGCGGAATTGAAAACGGGCAGACAACTGGCGAAAAAATCAGGATAGAAATTTTTAACACGAGCATTCATTCAAAATCGTATGAAAATATAAGATTAACTCCGCGTCCGGGACATGCGGATTTTACCGCAAGGGCGAAATACGCCAGCGTTTTCGATTATCGCGGCGGCGGTTTCGCTTCTGGGCGAATGACTGCCTGTATGGTGGCTGCGGGCGCGATTGCAAAGAAAATTTTAAAAAATAGAGGCGTTGAGATCTGCGCTTTTACAAAACAGATTGGAAATATCGCGCTAAATAAAGAGTTAAGTTTTGCTGAAATCAAGAAAAACGCTTATTCTAATTTAGTAAGATGCCCAGATAAAGCGATTGCGGAAAAAATGGTTCAGGAGATAGAAAAGGCAAAAAGCAAAAAGGATTCTATCGGCGGAATTGTTGAATGCGTAATTGATGGCTTGCCTGTCGGTTTAGGCGAACCGCTGTTTAATTCCGTAGAAAGCGTTTTATCTCACGCTATGTTTTCAATTCCAGCAGTAAAAGGCATGGAGTTCGGGGCTGGTTTTCATGCAGCCGCGATGCGCGGAAGCGAACATAACGACCCTTTTTATATTGATAAAAATGGAAATATTAAGACAAAAACAAACAGCTCAGGCGGAATTTTAGGAGGAATTACAAATTCAATGCCTGTTGTTTTTCGGCTGGCGATAAAACCGACTGCGTCAATCGGAATTAAGCAGGACACAGTAAATATTAAAACTCTAAAAAACGAAAAAATAACAATCAGCGGACGGCACGATCC
>JAGLJD010000121.1 GCA_023142625.1 Candidatus Parcubacteria bacterium
CTGTACCAGAGGATTGTTTCAGCAGAAGAGCAAGCCAGCTTAGAATTAAATTTTCAATATTCATTAGCGTATTTTGTCAACAATCACACGACCACAACCAGAATATTAGGCGCTGGCGAAAGAGCAGGCGTGATCAATTCGTATAAGTCCGCGTTTAACAAACTGCCGGAAACGGAAAGCGAATGGCAGGATGTTATCAAAATAGCCAACGGCCGATGGCCGAGTCAAAGAAGCGAACAAGCGGAAAGCAAGGCAAAGCAAGAATTCAAAACTGTTTATTTAAGAGATTCTAATATGGACAGCCCGAACGACAACGCGGCGGTCACAGTCATTGCTTACGGACTGCGTCCGGCAAACAGAAATATGGATTCAGAAAAAGCCGGGATCAGGATTTTTAAAAATATTTATGATTTTAATCCAGCTTCTGCTATCGATTGGGATATCGTGAGGGCGATTGCTTATTCCGGAGCGGAGAGGTAAAACAAAACGCGCAATATGTGATAATTGCGCGTTAAAATAATTATAATATTTTTTTCAACAGCGGCTTTAATCAGCTTTTGCGAAAAACTTACGCCAGTGATAATTTTGCTGATTTTTTCAGCGCTTTCAACTTGCAATCCGTTATGGCAATAATCTTTAAAATTTTTTACTTGCAAATATTCCTCGCAGAATTTTACGATTTTATCTCTATCTTCCATAAATTATTTTAAATTATAGGCCGCCTCCACTGCTTTGATATTTTTCTCTAAAATTTTTCCGCTAAACCTCCCTTTTATCGCTTTTACAATTGACTCTATTTTAACCAATCCTGAAAAGCGCGCGAAAGCGCCGAGCATTACAGTGTTAATAATCGGTTTGCCTAATATTTCCAAAGCGATTTTAGTCGCTGGAATAAACAAAATATTATTCTTTTTAATTGGCAATTTCAAATCCGCCTCCCGTTCACTGTTAATAATAACTTTTGTCTCTTTTTTGCATCCTTTAAAAGGGTTGATTGCATCTAATAGAGTGTCGTCCTGAATAATTATAAAATCCGGCTCGTAAATTTGCGAACGCAACTTTATCGGCTGGCTGTCAATCCGCATATAAGCTTCAATCGGCGCGCCTCGCCGCTCCACGCCGAAATTCGGAAACGCCTGCGAATATTTCCCGTCATAAAAAGCCGCGACAGCGATTAATTCAGCCGCGGTCACGGATCCCTGCCCGCCGCGCCCATGAATTCTTATTTCAATCATAAAAAATTTATTATTTTTTTATAAAATAATAATAACATAGATACATCACGCAGGCAACAGTTTTAAAATTATTATTTAATATCAATAAAAATCCCGCGATTAAAAATCCGCGGGATTATCTTTTTTTAAAACAATTTGCTGTTTTAGTTTAAAACAACAAATCTTGCTTCTGCCCAAGTTCTTTTTGTGGCTCGGGCAAATCTCAATAGCGATTCATGCGTATCTTTCTCTAAATTTTCTTTGACTTTCCTAATTTGATTTTTTGCCAAAAAAACTTTTTTCATTTTGAGCGTTCTTAATGATATCATTATTATTCCCTCCTTATTTTATTTTTTAAAAAATAAAATTATTTTTTATCTGATCTATTTATTAAAAAATAAATCCCGAAAATGCCAAGCGAGCCGATTACAATCAAAATGCTAATTGTAAAATCGTTGTAATTTCCAACAGCAAGATGATAAATCTCCATTCCTATAAATAAAACAACAATTACCAGCCAAATAATTTTCCATATTTTTTTGTTCATATTGTTTGAATTATAAATTATTTATTTTTTCTTTTTTTAAAATCGCTTTCTTTTAATTTGGCTTGACGCAAAATAGATCTAAATGTTCCATAACGCACTTCTTTTTCGTGAATTGGAATAATAACATTTAAGGTGGGACTTCCTATTTTACGATATTTTGCGTGCGACCCTGTTTGAGAAACAAAAAAGAAGTCCATACTTTCAAGGACTTTAATGACTCGCTTAAATGGAATTGGGCTAGGCATATTGAAGTTTAATAGAAGCGATAACAGGATTTTTCACTTCTATCTTTTTTGGAAACGGGCTGTCTTCAAAATACAGTTCTAATGCGTCTTGAAGATTAACAAGGGCTTCATTTTTTGTTTTGCCAAAACTTGAAATGTCCACTTCTAAGCATTGGGAAATATAATATTTGCCCTCTTTCCACACGACTGATTTTAAATCTATTTTACGCATATATTTTATTGTTTATTTCTGTTGTAATGATATTAAAAAAATAAGAATAAGTCAAAAAAATTCCGCCCTGCCGCAGTCTCCGATAGGGACTGCGACAAATGCATTTATTTAAAATTATTTATAAATCAAATTTCTTTTTAATAATAATGGCTGTTTCCTCCGGGCTTAAATTTGTATTATCTATTCTTATATAATTTTCTTTTTTAATTTCTCCATCTTCTGAATTTAATCTGTGCTTTTTAATTGATTTCTTTAAATCCTCTTCTGATTTTTTTATATTTCTTTTTGTGGGTTTATGTTTCAACCTATAAAAACTCTTGTTGCGTTTAATTCTTTCTTCTGTGTCCGCTTCTAATTCTACAAAATAAACGGTTCCGCCTTTTGATTCAAAGATTTTACAAACTTTATCTACATAATCCCAATCTTTTTTTATATTAAATGCCCAAATATAAGTAAATATCAAACCTTCCAAATCACTCTTGGCGACCTCTTCAAAAATTTCTTTACGAA
>JAGLJD010000122.1 GCA_023142625.1 Candidatus Parcubacteria bacterium
GTTAAAATATTATTTAACTATCGTTTTTTTTGTTGCTATTTCTTGGATTTTAATTTTTGCGATTTCAGGGCTTTATTCAATAAAATTAAACCGACGCTTAATAGATCAGTTTTATAAAATTTTTACTGGCTGCTCGGGCGGAATGATGCTGATTTTAATCGTTATTTTTTTCAGCCGCGAACTGTTTTCTTCCCGTTTTATTGTTTTAGCAGGCTGGATTTTTAGCGTAATTTTTGTTTTTATCGGCAGGATTTTAATCCGCGGCATTCAAAAAATTTTTTTAAAAAAAGGGATTGGGATAAATAATCTGCTGATCGTCGGAGACGGCAATGTTGCCGATAGCATTATACAGCTTTTCAACAAAGACAAATCGTTCGGATACAGAATCGCAAAACAGATAAAAGATATTCCTGACGATTTAATAGAAACGATGAATAAAATAATCAAGAAATATGAGATTAGCGAAATTTTGCAATGTGTTGACATCGGCAGGCAAAAATCTTTGGATTTGGTTGATTTTTGCCACGAACGGCATCTGACTTACAAGTATATTCCAAATCTTTTTGAAGCGCAGGCGATAAATGTGGAAGTTTGGGACGCTGCAGGTTTTCCCGTGATTGAATTAAAAAGGACTTTATTAGACGGCTGGAGAAAAATTTTAAAAAGAGTTTTTGATATTATTGTAAGCGCGATTGCCATTATTATTTTTAGCCCGATAATGCTGATTACAGCGATAGCGATTAAACTGAATTCAAAAGGTCCTGTTTTTTTTACTTGTGAAAGAATTGGGCAGGGCGGCAAGCCGTTTTTTTATTTTAAATTTAGATCAATGATTGATGAAGCGCATAAAATGCGGTATGATCCTGAATTTAGAAAAAATATTAAAGATCTCAGGGGTTGGAATAAAGATAATCCTATGATAAAATATAAAGGCGACCCGCGCGTCACAAAGGCAGGTAAGTTTATCCGCCGCTATAGCATTGACGAACTGCCTGAATTTTTTAATGTGCTGTTTGGAAAAATGAGCTTAGTGGGTCCGCGTCCGCACGAGCCGGAAGAAGTGGCAAAATATAGAAAACGCCATAAAAAAGTTTTGACTATTAAGCCGGGAATTACAGGAATGGCGCAAGTGAGCGGACGCAGCGATTTGGAATTCAGCGAAGAGGTGCGGCTAGATGTTTATTATATTGAAAACTGGTCGTTTAAACTGGATTTATATATTTTATTTAAAACTCCGCTTATTCTGCTCAAAAGAATATCAGGAGGATAGAATGTTTATTTTAGTTAATTTGCTTGCGATCGGCTCGCATGATAATTACAATAAATGGAAAAAATTATAATTATTTTATGTTAGAATTTTACGCGATTAAAATTTTTATTTTAACAATGTTGTCGTTTGTCATAGCGATGATCTGGATGCCGTTTTTGCTGAAATTTTTAAAAAAGCATAAAATCGGCAAAAATATCAGGGATGAAAAAAGCGCTCCGATTTTTTTTAAATTTCATAAGAAGAAAGCAGGCATTCCGACAATGGGCGGGCTTTTAATTTGGATTACAGTCCTATTTTTATCTCTGCTGTTTTTTTACGCGGCGAAATTTTTTGATTGGGAAATTTTTAAATATTTTAATTTTTTAACGCAAAAACAGACTCTGCTTCCTTTGGGCGCGCTTGTCGCGTCGGCGATTGTCGGCGCAATTGACGATTTGCGCAATGTTAAAAAAATAGGGACGAACGGAGGAGGGCTTGTAATGAAGCAGAAAATTATTATTTACACTATGATTGCGGCGGTCGGCGCGTGGTGGTTCTATTTCAAGCTGGAATGGGATTATATCCATGTCCCTTTTATGGGCAATTTTGAGATCGGCTTATGGTATATTCCGATTTTTATTTTTATTATCGTGGCAACCGCGTTTTCAGTGAACGAAACAGACGGGCTTGACGGCTTGGCTGGCGGCGCGCTTCTTACTTCGTTTGGCGCTTACGGGGCGATTTCTTTCGCGCAGGGCAGATTTGAGTTAGCCGCGTTTTGCGGAGTGATTATCGGCGCGCTTTTGGCTTTTTTATGGTTTAATATAAATCCGGCGAAATTTTTTATGGGAGATACCGGCGCGATAGGGCTTGGCGTCACGCTCGGAATAGTCGCGATGCTTTCAAATTATGTCCTTCTTTTGCCGATTATCGGATTTATCTTTGTATTGGAAACTTGTTCTGTTTTATGGCAATGGTTTTATAAATATTGTTTTAAGAAAAAATTTTTTATATCCAGCCCGATTCATCATCATCTTGAAGCAAAGGGATGGACTGAAGCGAATATCGTAATGCGTTTCTGGGTGATTAGCGGTGTGAGCGCGGTAGTAGGACTGATTTTGTTCTTTTTGGATAAAGGATAAATAATAAAATT
>JAGLJD010000123.1 GCA_023142625.1 Candidatus Parcubacteria bacterium
CAAAATCCAAATGTCAAATAAAATCCAAAATCTAAAATTTTTGAATTCGGGAAAAATTGTTTTAGTTATTAAAGATGATATTAAAAATCATAATTTTTTAAAAGTAATTTCTGATAAAATTATAAAATTTAAAAATTTAATCAAAATAAAAATATGAAAAAGTTTATTCAAAAACAATTAAGAGTTCTAGTTATAGCGATTATTAAAAAATATGGTCCAGACATTATCGGGATCACGGGAAGCGTTGGGAAATCTTCCGCGAAAGAAGCGATTAAAAAAGTTTTAAAATCTCGTTTTCAAGTCAGGGCCAGTATTAAAAATTATAACAATGAAATAGGGCTTCCGCTTACGGTTATCGGCGCGCAATCCCCGTCAAAATCAATATTCGGCTGGCTGAAAGTTTTTATAAAAGCCATCAGTTTAATTTTAACAACAGACAAAAATTATCCTAAAATTTTAATTTTAGAAATGGGCGCGGACAGAGAAGGCGACATAAAATATTTAGCGGAATTGGCTCCTTGCAAAATCGCTGTTGTGACGACGGTGTCTGAGTCGCACGCTGAATTTTTAGGCAATCTGCAGAAAATAGAAAAAGAGAAGAGGCAAATATTAGAGAATTTATCATCGGACAGATTCGCTGTGTTAAACAGAGATAGTGATTTAACTTACAAAATGAAAGACAAGACAAGAGCGCGAGTTATATCGTTCGGTTTTGATAAAGAGGCGAATGTGAGAGCCATTGATTCGCGCATTAGTTATAATGAGAAAGGAGAAGTTAACGGAATAAATTTTAAATTGCAATGCGGCGGAAATATCGTGCCAGTTTTTTTAAAAAATATTTTTTCTTCATCTCAGATTTACAGCGTTTTAATAGCGGCGTCAGTCGGATTTATTTATGAAATGAATTTAATAGAAATAATAGAGCAGTTGAAAAGTTTTAAGCCGCTGCCGGGCAGGATGAATTTAATTAAAGGCATTAAAAAAACATTTATAATCGACGATTCATATAATTCTTCTCCCGCCGCGGTTAAGCTTGCTTTAGAAACTATGCGTGAAATAAGGCTGCCAATCAGCGCGAAAAGAATCGCTGTTTTAGGCGATATGCTGGAATTAGGCAGTGAGACTGAACAGTTGCATCGCGGCGTCGGCGTGAGCGTTGTTGAAAACAGCGTTGATGTTTTAATTACTAAAGGCGAGGCGGCGCGAGAAATAGCGAACGGAGCAATTGAAGCAGGGATGAAAAAAGACAAGATATTCAGTTTTTCTGGAAATAAAAAAGCGGGCAGATTTTTGCAAGAGCAAATTTCAAAAAATGATCTGATTCTAATTAAAGGGTCGCAAGGAATGCGGATGGAAAAAATCGTTAAAGAGATTATGGCAAAACCGATGAAAGCCAAAGAATTATTAGCAAGACAGAGTAATGAATGGAAATAAATTTATGAAACAGCCGAAAATTTCAATTATTATTCCCGTTTATAATCACGCAAAAGAATTAGCCAAATGCTTAGACAGTGTTTTAAACCAGACTTTTAAAAATTTTGAAGTTATTATAGTTAACGACGGATCACAGGATAATTTTTTAAAAGTTGTTAAAAGACAGAAACAAAAATTTGAATTTCAAAATTTAAGCTTGAAAATTATCCAGCAAGAAAATCAAGGATCTAACGCTGCGCGCAACAGCGGTTTTAAAAAATCAAATGGAGAATATGTTATTTTTTTAGATGCTGATATTATGATGAAAAAAGATATGCTGGAAAAGATGCTGAAAGCATTAGAGGAAAACAGAGGCGCATCCTA
>JAGLJD010000124.1 GCA_023142625.1 Candidatus Parcubacteria bacterium
CCTTTAGGGTTTTATGAAGTATCGCCTATCTTCACCACACGGGTGAAATCCTAAAGGATAAATTCCGGATTGGATTGGAATTCACCCTTTAGGGTTTTATGAAGTATCGCTTATTCAAACTATTTAAATGAAATCCTAAAGGATAAATTCCAGATAAACAAATGAAATCCTAAAGGATAAATTCCAGACGATAAACAAATGAAATCCTAAAGGATAAATTCCGGAGCCAACGGGTCATAATTAAATAGTTAATAAGAAAACCTATGTTTAAGGGAAAAGAAAAGACTGTTTCTTCAAAAACAAACACAAACACTCGCAAAAAAAGAACACTAAAAAACAAAGCCGTTTTTTTAGTGTTCCTCATTTTAATCGGCGCGTGCGTTTGGCTGCTTATTAATTATAAAAACGCGCAAAAGCAGATTAACTACCTTTCAGAATTAACCGTAGAAGAAATCAGTAAAAAAGAAAGAGATGAATTATTAGGAAAAGTGAGGAAATTAATCATCCTTCCCGAAGACAAGCAACCCGCCATTAGCACAATTCAGGACATAGGCAAATTAGCCGAAGCGCAGCCATTTTTTGAAAAAGCCCAAAATGGCGACCGAGTTATAATTTATGAAGACCGAGCCATTATTTATAGCCCTTCAAAAAATGTTTTAATCAATGTCGGTCCTGTCTATACCCAAGAAAATGACAGCCAAAATGAAAATAATAATTTGGAAACTGATCAAGCTGATATTTTACCCGCGATAAAAGAAGTCATCACCATTGAAATTAGAAACGGCAGTGAAACAGAAGGGGGCGCTACTGAATTAAGCGACAAGCTATCTGACGAAGAAGACTATAAAATTATAAAAACAAGCAACGCAATGCGTCAGAATTACAGCGGAAATGTTTTAATTAATTTAAGCGGAAAAGACATTAGCGCTTTGGAAAAAGAGTTTGGCGTTCCAGCGATAAATTCTCTTCCTGAGGGCGAAGCTCAAAGCGTAGCCGACGCAGTGATTATTTTGGGAAACAAATAGTGAAAATTTATTTAAAAAATGAAAAATAGAATTATCAAAAAAGCGACATCTATTTTTGCGATAGCGGCAATAACTATTGTCGCTGTTTCTGCTGTTTCCGCTTTTGCGTCTTCTACCAGCGGAACCATAGACGATATTCATAAATACGCTTGGAGCGAAAATATCGCTTGGATAAATTTTAATTGCGATAATTGCAATGTCAATGTTACAGATTCAGGAATAACAGGCTATGCGTGGAGCGCTAACTACGGCTGGATAAATTTGGCGCCTCCGACATCTGGTGTGAGCAATGACGGATCAGGAAATCTCTCCGGATACGCTTGGGGCGAAAATATCGGCTGGATTGATTTTTCCGGAGTTACAATTGACGCCGATGGATATTTTTTAGGATATGCCAGTAGCGATGTCGCTGGTCAAATTAGTTTTAATTGCGTTAATACCAATTCTTGCGCGAGTTCGGATTTTAAAACAAGCACAGACTGGCGTCCGCGCGGAGAGCGACCGGCTTGCAATAACGCGATTGACGATGATAACGACGGCAAAATTGATTATCCCGAGGATTCGGGCTGCAATTCTTTAGACGATGACGACGAAATAGACCCAGGCATTGGACTTCCGCCATCTGCTTCTAATCCACCATCCGCGCCTGACCCAGACCCTGAAAATCCAGCTGGCGAATTCAGCGTTTTAATTAACAACGGCGATGAATACACAGACAGCTTGACAGTCTCTTTAAAATTAACCGCAGGCGATGACACGGAAAAAATGGCGATTTCTGATAATGCGAGTTTTACAGGAGCCAGCCAAATTCCTTATGAAGAAGAAGTTTTAAATTATGAATTAGAGGGTTCCATAGTGGCGGAGC
>JAGLJD010000125.1 GCA_023142625.1 Candidatus Parcubacteria bacterium
CCTGCTCTTCCGCCCAATCGTTCAGTTCTTTTGCCAATTCCGCGCTTTTAATGTCTTTATTCGGCACAAAATGATCCGGGGTGACAACGATTTTATCAGGATCCCAAACTTTTTTTATGCCTTTCTTTTTTAACATTTTAAGCGCTGGCGGTGTTGTCACATCGTGGCACATTATCAGATCAATCTCTTTGTCAATCAACTCGCCTGCTTTTCCGCCTAAAATTTTTTCTGTAATTGTTTTTTCCATATTTTATTTTTTAGAAATTAAATTTATCAAATCATCGTCGGAAATTTTTTTCTTTTTATCAGCAAGATTTTTAAATTTTATAAAAATTTCAGTAGTCTGCTCCTTTTTTATTGTAATGCCGATTTTACTTAATCTGTCAGTTAATCCGTGTTTTCCCGAATGTTTTCCTAACACTAATTCGTTTGATTGCAAGCCGATCTGTTCCGCTTTCATTATCTCATAAGTTTCCCTTTTCTGCAAGACGCCATGCTGATGAATTCCGGCTTCATGCGCGAAAGCGTTTTCGCCTACAATCGCTTTATTGGGCTGAATTAAAATTCCCGTGAGATTAGAAACTAATTTGGAAATATTTAAAATATCTTCTGTTTTTATGTCTGTTTCAGTTTTAAAATAGTCTTTTCTTGTCTTTAACGCCATTACAACTTCTTCCAGAGCCGCGTTTCCAGCGCGTTCTCCTAAGCCGTTAATCGTGCATTCAATCTGCCCTGCCCCGTTTTTTACGGCTGATAAAGAATTAGCGGTTGCCATTCCAAGATCATTATGGCAGTGAACTGAAATAACCGCTTTTTTAATATTAGGAACATTTTTGTAAATTTCAGCGATTAGTTTGCCGAATTCTTCCGGTGTCGCGTATCCGACAGTGTCTGGAATATTTATAGTTGACGCGCCAGCGTTAATTGCTGTTTTAACAACTTTAAATAAAAATTTTGGTTCTGCGCGAAAAGCGTCTTCGGGCGAAAATTCCACATCGTTAACTTTTGATTTCGCGAATTTTACCATTTCAGAAATCTGTTTTAACGCATCCCCTCTGCTCATTTTTAATTTATATTTCAGGTGAATATCAGACGCCGCCAAGAAAGTATGAATTCTTTTTTTCTTTGCAGGCTTAATAGCTTGATAAGCCGCTTTAATGTCCTGTTTTTTTACTCGCGCCAAAGAGCAGACAACACTATTTTTTACTTTTTTTGCGATTTGATTTATGGCGTTAAAATCGTCTTGAGACGCGATTGCAAAACCCGCCTCAATGACATCAACGCGCATTTTTTCCAGTGCCAAGGCGATTTGGATTTTTTCAGTTGTGTTCAGACTAGCTCCGGGCGACTGCTCCCCGTCGCGCAAAGTTGTGTCAAAAATTTTAATTTTTTTCATAAGTAAAAATTTAATAATATTCCACTTTTCCATTCATATCTTGAACTCCGATTTTTATAAAACTATCAAAGTCTAAATTCTTATTATTTTTTTTGTTTAAAAACGGTTTTATAAATTCGCATAAAAAAACGGCTTCTTTAAAGCCTTCTTTTTGAATATTTTGCATCATCTCTTTAAAATATTTAGCACTATTTGACATACAAATATTAGCGCATTCCATGCAGGTTATTGTTTTTACTCTGTTTTGGCTGTTTTTTAACATAAAAATTAGTTGAGCCTCTGTTGATTTTTATCAAACAAATCAACAAAGGCTCTGTTTTTAAATATCCGCTATTGTCCCAAATGGACCAATGCGCGAATGTTTAAAATGGTTTTCAATCCCATGATTTTCCGCCTCTGCGGGCGGAGTTAATACTAAATCAATCTCGTCCCAAAAAGATGCGCCCTGTCTGTACGGACAGTTATACGGAACATCCGCCGGTAAGTCTGCTTGATTTAAACTTGACATTTTGTCTCCTTTTATTTTTTTTTGGGTTAATAAACAGAAAAAATCTATGAATAATTTTGAATTATAAAATGCATAAACCCCTTTGTCTTTGCGAGTGTAGTGCAACGGAGCGAAGCAATCTCATTACTAAACAAATAAATCTATAATTATAATTTTATTCGCTCAGTAATGAGATTGCCACGTCGGCTATCGCCTCCTCGCAAAGACAATAAAAAATTCGCACTTTTTATAAAAATAAAAACATTCACAAATTTTTTCTGTTTATTAACATTTTAAAGAGCAATAATCCTAATAAAAAAAACCGCTTTACTGGCGGCTTATTTTTATTTTTATTTTTTTATTTTTTAATATAAACAAAAACAAGCCGCCTTTTTAAAGGAAATAATAATAAAATTAATAATAAAATTTTATTCACAACCTGTTTCATAATTGTTTGCATAATAACAATAATAAAAAAATTTGTCAAAATAATTCAGGCAAGCTATAAGCCGGATTCTGTTAAAATTATCTAATGATAATTTTAGATAGCCATCTATCTAGGATTGATATTGCCATCAACCTCAAGCGGTTCAAACAGCAAAATTGCTGAATACGACCTTGCACCAGACAGGGTTTACCATCGCTTGCCGTCACCGACAAGGAAAGAATGTAGCTTTTAAATTAAAAACACCATTCAACTTTTCACCTTTCATCCCGCGGTATTGCGAGAATAGTATAGTCTCTGCGGCACTTTCCCTACTCCGTAAAACTACGGAGCGGTCGCTGTTAGCGACTGTCGCTTTCGATTATTTAAAATAAATTAAATAAAATCGGCGTCCGGACTTTCCTCCCATTTCGGAAGTCAGATGTCAGAAATCGGATTTCGGATATTTATATTTTTTTGATTTATGAATTCTGACTTCCGAAATTGAGCGGCTATCCATTTGTCTGAATTATTGTTATAATAGCAAATAAAGCGTATAATGTCAACATGAAATCATATAAACATTTAAACACGATAACATTTAAACATTTGAATAAAAAAAATGGGTATGGCTTGTATAGATATTACATAATCTACCATTAAAAAAACCATACCCTTAAGTTTCTGCTCTCATTTTTTTCTCCTTTCGCCCTCTTTCCGAGAGCACTCAACCGTGAGAATCTACCTCATCGACGAATACGACAATTTTTTTGCAGAAATCAAAAAAACCACCTCCTTTTTTTTTGCCCTATTTAAAGGGCTTCGATTCGTTCGCCCAGTTGGCGAGTTTTTGGTAAAAATCCCACCATCTCTTTTTGCTACGAGATAGCGGGGGCTTCTAATTTTTATTTTAGATAATATTTAAAAAATGTCAATAGTTTTTGAAAAAAATTCAAATGTAAAACAGATTTTGTTTTCCGTTGTTAAACGATTTAGAAAATATAAAATAAAATCCGCTGAATTGGACGCGGAAATTTTAGTTTCGTTTGCGCTGAAAAAAAGCAGGGAATGGGTTTGCGCGAATTTGGATTATAAATTATCAAAAAATGAATTAAACAGAATTAAAAAAATAACGGAGAGGCGAATTCAAAACGAGCCAATCGCTTATATTATTAAAAATAGAGAATTTTACGGCTTAAATTTTTTTGTTAATAAAAATGTCTTAATCCCCCGTCCCGAAACAGAATTTTTAGTTGATGAAACAATAAAAATTATAAACGATAAAAAAATAGATAATTTTTTTATTATTGATATCGGAACCGGCAGCGGCTGCATTATTATCGCATTAACAAAAAATCTTATTAAAAGTCCGACATCTGAAATCCGACATCTGAAATCCGATTTCCGATATCTGGCATCTGATATCTCTAAAAAAGCGTTTTGTGTTGCGCGCAAGAACGCAAAATTTCATAAAGTTGATAAAATAATAAAATTTTATCGCGGAAATTTATTAAATCCGATCATAAAAGACGCTAAATTAAAGATAAAAAATTCAAATTT